>JALYLO010000392.1 GCA_030774175.1 Actinomycetota bacterium | reverse complement strand
GCCCTCGTGTGGTCGGTGCGGCGCGGCTAGGCGCGCGCGCCGCTCGTGGGCTTCGCCGTCGCTGGCGCGGCGCTCGTTCCGTTCGCGCTTGTTGCGCCGCACGGCCTCTGGTCGAGCCTCAGCGGCCAGGCGTCGCGGCCTCTGCAGATCGAGAGCCTCGCGGCCGCGATCTTCACCTCGGTCGGGCACCCGAGGATGGTGTCGACGCACGGCTCGCAGAACCTCGCCGGGCACGGCGTCGTGGCGGTGATGTTCGCGGTGCTTCAGAGCGCCGTGCTCGTCGCTCTCTGGGTCGGCTTTGCGCGCGGGCCGAGCTCGCGCGAGCGGTTCCTGCGCTACGCCGCGGCGTGCGTCTGCGCGTTCGTCGCGTTCGGGAAGGTGCGCTCACCGCAATTCCTGATCTGGCTGATCCCGTTCGTGCCGCTCGTGCCCGGTCGACGCGGCTTCGCGGCAGTCGCGTTGCTGACGGCGTCCTTGCTGTTGACGCAGGTCTGGTTCCCGCAGCGCTACTGGGACTACGCGGGCCCGTTTCACCTCGCGTGGGTCGTGCTGCTGCGCGATCTTGTGCTCGTCGCACTCTTCGGCGTCCTCGCCTGGCCGAGCGGCAGGCTTGCGCGTAGTCTCTGAGTGCAGCATATTCAGGGGGACACGCTCGACATCGATCCGGGGGAGGGATTGAATGGCTCGCACGCCGCTTGCTAACGCGGTCGAAGAGGCAGTTGCGAGGATCGCGGAGGACGAAGCCCGCACGACGCGGCGCGGGCTGTTGCAGGCCGCGGGCGCCGCGGTCGGCGGAGCGACGATGCTGGGCAAGCTGGCCGGTCCCGCCTGGGCGCGGAGCACGAAGTCGCTCGCAGCGCCGCGAATCGTCGTCGTCGGGGCGGGGCTCGCAGGGCTGACCGCCGCGTACCGCTTGAAGCAGGCCGGGTACGCCGCGGAGGTCTACGAGGCATCAGGCCGCGTGGGCGGGCGCTGCTGGACCGGCCGCGGAGACTTTGTCGACGGGCAGATCTACGAACACGGTGGCGAGCTGATCGACTCCGGCCACATCAACATCAAGCAGCTTGCGCATGAGCTCGGCCTGAGCCTCGACAACCTCTACACGTCCGAGACAAAGGGCACCGAGCAGCTCGGATACTTCTTCGGCAAGCCCTACACCTTCGCGCAGATGACCGACGACTTGAAGACGATCTGGCAGCAGGTCCACTCAGACGTCTCGGCGGCGAGCTACCCGACGCTCTACTCGAGCTACACGGCGCGCGGCCAGGAGCTCGACCGGATGACGCTCTACCAATGGATCGAGAGCTACGTGCCCGGAGGTCACGGCTCGCCGCTCGGACGGATGCTCGACGTCGCCTACAACATCGAGTACGGCGCCGAGACGACCGTGCAGAGCTCGCTGAACATGCTCTACCTGCTCGGCTACGTCGGCCCCGGCCAATTCCGAACGTTCGGCAAGTCGAACGAAAAGTTCCACGTCCATGACGGGAACGACCAGATCCCGCAGATCCTCGCGCAGAGGCTCAGCTCGCAGATCACGCCGAACGCACCGCTGACCGCGATCAAGCGGTCGAGCGACGGAACCTACACGCTCACGTTCGCGAACGGCTCGGGCTCGTTCACCCGGGTCGCCGACCACGTGGTCCTCGCCCTGCCGTTCTCGATCCTCCGCGACCTCAACTTCTCGAAGGCCGGATTCAACGCCGTCAAGACGATCGCGATCAACGAGCTCGGCATGGGCACGAACGCGAAGGTGCACGTGCAGTTCAACTCGCGCTTCTGGCGCGACCTGGGCTGCACCGGCGAGACCTACAGCGACACCGGTTACCAGAACACCTGGGAATCCTCCCGCGCCCAGCCCGGTCAGAGCGGCATGCTCGTCTGGTACACCGGCGGAAACCCAGGCGTAGCCGTCGGCAGCGGCACGCCGGAGTTCCAGGTGCAGACGAACTTCCTGCCGCAGCTCAAGCTGGTCCTGCCCGGCGCGGACACACAGGAGAGACAGTGGAACGGCAGAGTCATTCGCGACTGGTGGACGGGTTACCCGTGGACGAAAGGCTCCTACTCCTACTGGAAGGCGGGGCAGTACACGCGGTTCTCCGGCGCGGAGAAGGAGCGCAGCAACAACTGTCACTTCTGCGGCGAGCACACCTCGCAGGACTTCCAGGGCTACCTGCAGGGCGGCGTCGAGACGGGTGAGCGCGCCGCGAGCGAGATCCTCGCCGACCTGAAGTAGGGACTATTCCACGTCGACGCGGACGGCCGCGCACGACGTTGCGCGGCCGTCGAGGTCGCACTCCACGAGCACGCCCTCGATCCGCACGTCGCCCGTCGCGGGCTCGAGGCGCGTCGGCATGCCGGTGACGAAGCGCTTGATCGCGTTGTGCTCGTCGCTGCCGATCACCGAATCGTGCGGCCCCGTCATCCCCGCGTCGGTGATCGCCGCGGTTCCGCCGGCGAGCACGCGCGCGTCGCTCGTCTGCACGTGGGTGTGCGTCCCGAGCACCGCCGTCACCCGGCCGTCGAGGTATCGCGCGAGCGCGACCTTCTCACTCGTCGCCTCGGCGTGGAAGTCGACGACGATGATGGGGGTCGAGCGCCGCGCCTCCTCGACGAGCCGGTCGGCGGCGAGGAAGGGGCTCTCGAACGGTGTGAGCGAGAAGATCCCGAGCAGGTTGATGACTGCCACGCCGTCGTGCACACAGAGCCCGACCCCGGGCGTCTGCGGCGAGAGGTTCGCGGGTCGGATCACGCGGTCGGTCCCTGACAGGTACGGCGCAAAGCCCGGCTGCCCCCAGGTCCAGTTGCCCAACGTGACCACGTCGGCGCCGCTTGCGAGCAGCTTGTCTGCGAGCTTCGCCGTGATCCCCCGACCCGAAGCGGCGTTCTCACCGTTGACGATGCAGAAGTCGGCGGCGAGCTCGTCACGCAGTGCGGGCAGCCTGCTCTCGACGGCGCGGCGCCCCGGTGCGCCGAAGACGTCCGCGACGAAGAGGATGCGCAAGCTAGAGGCTTGCCGTGGAATTGGGTGCTTGCGGGGATGGCTCAGACCAAGCAGGTCGCACGGGGCGGGCGCAGGACATAGCGGTGCCTATGTTCAAGCCCGACCCGGGCGAGCTGCGCAGCGTCTGAGCCGCCAGCCGTGAGTGCCTGGATTTCATGGCAAGCCTCTAACTACTGGCTCAGCAGCGTCGCGGAGGGGTGAACCTCGATGACGACGTGGTTCCCGGAATCGTTCGTGTAGCGCGCCAGCGCCTGCTGCTCGGCATGCGAGAAGTCGACGACGGTCCCCAGCTTCGACCCGGCGGCGGTGAGCGGCGAGCCGACGACGAGGGACGGGTCGACGCGAACGTGCGACACGGAGACGACAAGCGACGGGGCGCCGGTCGGTTGAATGTCGATGCGTGAGCCGAAGGTGCGCCCGTTCAGCACGACGTCGTCGATCGCGACGATCGTGCCGTCGGCGGGCGAATAGACGTCGGTGCCCGCAGCCGCGCCGACGTCGAGGGCGGACGAGCCGGGACCGACGCCGCCGGGCAGCTGATACCAGTGGGGCCGGCCCGACGAGCCGCCCAGCACGGTGTGCACGAGCCGGCGCAGAATGCCCTGGTTCTCCTGGGTGCCGAGGGGGTCGAGCGCGAGCGCGCCTTCCGAGCCGCCCTGGTAGCCGATCGTCGTGACGCGGCTCTGGCTGACCGGGAGCTGGAGATGGAGGGAGCCCAGCCGGGCGGCGATCTCGGGACGGGGCGGCCCCGCCGGCAGGAGGCGCGACGGGCTCGCGGGTGCCGGTGAGGCGGCCGGGCGGCCGGAGCCCCCGAAGGCGGACAGGAACAGCGCGACGAGCGCCACCAGAGCGATTGCGATCAGAACCGCGAGGCGCCGCAGGCGCCGCTCGCGATCCAGGTGCCGGCGACGCGGGGTCGAGGCGCGCCGGTTGGTCACCGGGGGCGGCATGCCGGGCACCGTACCGAACGATTCGCGGGCGATCAACCGAGGCCGCTTCCCCCGAGCAGCGCGGTGCGGCTCGAACGGCTCCTCCCGGTCGGGCCGAAGGTCGAGAGCCAGCGCGCCGTCGACGCCGAACGACCAGTCCCAGTCCGGGGGTCTGAAGGCGATCACGCGCGCTGTAGCATCGGTTCCGTGAGCGCCCCGGCCCGTCCGCCGCGGATCGAGGTCCCCCGCTGGATCCAGCTCGTCCTCCTGCCGCTGGTGCTCGTCCTCGCCTGG
>JALYLO010000391.1 GCA_030774175.1 Actinomycetota bacterium | reverse complement strand
GGCCTAGCCTGCTCGCGCGCACGTCCGACCAGCGACCCGCCGTGATGCGCCCCCCGACGGCGATCGCCTGCATCGCCGCAAGGACGGCGGCCGCCCCACCGGCCGACATCCCGCGCCGCTCGTGCAGGTAGAGCACGGTGAACCCCGCCACGCAGAGCTGCGGCGCGATCAGCAGCGCGCTCCCGAGCGAGAGCTGCCAGATGCGCTTGTCATGGATCGGCGCGAGACCGATCGGCGCACCGGCAGGCACGTCCGGCCGCGGGCCTTCCCGAATCACGAGACCGCCGACGGCCGCCCCGGTGACGCACGCGATGCCCAGTGCTGCGAAGCCCCAGCCGACACCGCCGCTCCTCACGATCGGCGGCAGCGCCAGTGAGACCGCAAAGCCGCTGAGCGGGATCGCCGTCTGCCGGAGCGCGAGCGCGAGACCGCGCTGCGAAGGCTCGAACCAGTGCATGACAGCGCGTCCGCTCGCCGACTGGACGCTCGCGCCCGCCATGCCCGCGAACGCGAGCAACGCGGCAAGCTGCCAGAACCCGTGCGCAGCCGCCGCCGCGATCAGCCCCGCGCCGCAGAGCGCGAGGCCGGCGACGAGCACACGGCGCTCGCCGACGCGGTCGGTTGCAAGTCCCCACAGGATCAAGCTCGTCACCGAGCCCACCAGCGACGCCGAGATCAGGAAGCCCGCCTGCGCGAGCGACAGGTGGTCGCGGTCGCGCAAGAACGGAGCCATGACGGCGACGCCGAACCAGATCGCCGAGTACGTCGCCAGCGCGAACGTCCCCGCCGCGAGCACGGCCCAGCGATACTGAGACGCCACTCGTGGCGTCGTGCTCAGAGCCCGAAGGGATTTGTGGGACGTGACCCGGTGTAGGTCACGACCGACTTCGTCTCGAGGTAGAGATCGAGCGTCTCGACGCCGAGCTCGCGGCCGAAGCCCGACTGCTTGTAACCGCCGAACGGGATGCCGGGAAACGCCGTGTGCGGCATGTTGATGCCGACCGTCCCCGACTTGATCTTCGCGGCGATCCGGTGTCCCCTGCCCGGATCGCCGGTCCAGACCGTCGCCATCAGCCCATACTTGACGTCGTTCGCGATCTCCACGGCATCGTGCTCGTCCTCGAACGGGATCACGGTCACGACGGGGCCGAAGATCTCCTCCTGCGCTGCGACCATCCGGTTCCCGGCGCGCGCGATCACGGTCGGCGGGTAGAAGGCGCCAGGCCCCTCTCCGATCGCGCCTCCTGCCGTCACCTCGGCACCCTCCTCGCGCGCGTCTTCGACGAACCCGTGCACCTTCTCGCGGTGGGCGGTCGAGATCAGCGACCCCATCTGCGTCTCGGCGTCGAGCGGATCACCGACCTTCACCCGGCCGGCCAGCTCCGCCACCTGCGTGACGACGTCATCGTAGACCGACGACTCGACGAGCAGCCGGGAGCGCGCCTCACACGACTGCCCGGCCGATGCAAAGATCGCCCAGACGCTGGCGGGGATCGCGTCCGAGAAGTCCGCGTCGGCGAACAGGAGGTTCGGGCTCTTGCCGCCGAGCTCGAGCGTCAGCCGCTTGATCGGGTCCGAGCAGAGCCGCATGATCTCGCTGCCGGTCTTCGTCGAGCCCGTGAACGCGACCTTGTCTACGCCTGGGTGCCGGACGAGCGAGGCGCCGGTCGTCGGCCCGTCACCGGGAACGATGTTGATCGCACCGGGAGGGAAGCCGACCTCGGCGGCGAGCTCGGCGATCCGCAGCACCGAGAGCGGCGTCTGCGGGTCGGGCTTCAGGACGACCGAGCAGCCGGCTGCAAGCGCGGGCGCGAGCTTCCACGTCGCCATCAGCAGCGGGTAGTTCCACGGCACGATCTGCGCCGCGACACCGACGGGCTCCTTCAAGGAGTAGAAGAGCAGCGAGCCGCCGACGGGAGCCGACCGACCGGCGATCGTCGCGATCGCGGTCGCGTAGAAGCGGAAGTTCTCGGCCGCCCCGGCGAGCTCGGCCTTGACGGAGGAGATCGCCTTGCCGACGTTGCGGCTCTCGAGGTCGGCGAGCTCCCTGCGGTTTGCGACGATCGAGTCGGCGAGCGCGTGCAGCAGGCGCGAGCGTTCGGTTCCGGGGGTCTTCCCCCAGACGCCGTCGAGCGCCGCACGCGCGGCCGTGACCGCCCGGTCGACGTCGGCCTCGCCGGCCATCGCAGCTCGCGCCAGCAGGTCGCCCGTCGCGGGCTCGCGAACCTCCCGCACCTCACCGGAGGCGGGCTCCGCGGCTGCGCCGTCGATGAAGAGGCCGTACTCCTTCCCGGTCGCGACCGCCACGGGTGGAATCTACCTCCCCACTGCCGTAACTTTGTGATGAGTCATCACAAACGCCGCTCCAGCAGGTCGCCGATCCGCACGTGCTCGGTCAGCAGCGTCCTGAGGCGCGCCGGGTCGCCGCCGATGTAGCCGCGGCAGAGGTCGCGCCCGGCCGAGTAGGTGATCACGTAGGCGCGCCACGTCGGGTCGGTCACGAACCCGACGCTGTGCTTCGCCTGGTCGGGCGTCACGAGGTTCCACTTCTCCATGTACGCCTCGGCCTCCTCGGCCGACGCTCCTTCCTCGTGGATCATCAGGGCGGTGTCGACACCGAGCGTGCGCAGGGCCTCGCTCGCCGTCGTGATGCGCTCCGAAAGGGTCGGGTCGACAAGCTCGAGCCCGTGCCCGCGGATGAGCGCGTAGGCCTCCTCCTTGCCCTCGTCGTCGAGAAC
The DNA here is from genome assembly GCA_030774175.1 of Actinomycetota bacterium. The sequence continues at coordinate 1,435 of JALYLO010000391.1, read as the reverse complement.
GACCTCGATCCCCGCTTCGGCGATGCCCTCGCTGAGCACTGCCTGGGGCGTCGGCACGAGCTGGATGCCTTCCTCGAGCTTCCCCTGGTCGCGGATCAGCAGCTGCTCCTTGACCGCGTGCTCTGTGTGGTGGCCGGGATAGACCTCGTGCCCCACGAGGTGGACGACGTCGAGCCCGGTGGTCGGGACGTCGGTGTTGAGGACGACCCGGCTGTGCAGCCCGCCGAGGTAGTAGTTGAACGCCCACCACGGCTCGCCCGAGACGGGTTCGAGCGTGAGCTCCTCGCCCGCGGGCAGCTCGAGCAGCTTCGCCGTCCGCGAGCGGAGCACCGGGAGGAGGTCCTTCAGCACGCCGACGACCTTGTCGCCGGGAACCAGATGACGCTCGCGCCAGGCCTGCCGGCGCTCGAAGAGGGAGCCTGCTCCCGGCAGCAGCTCGTCGAGCTCCGCGTGCACCGCCTCGTACACCGACTCGGGGGTCTTCGACGGGCGCACGCCGTAGCACCCCTCGACCTCGTCGCTGTAGGAGAGGGCCTCGCCGGCGAGGACGTGCGCATACGTGGCGCAGCCCTTCACCTGGTCGCCGAGCCAACTGTCGCCGGCGTCCGCGAGCAGCGCGTCCGCGTCCGCGGCCAGCCGGCCGGCGGGGATCTGCGCCTCCGCCTCGACCTGCGCGTGGAGCTCGGGCGGGCCGTAGTAGGCGTCCACCAGGCCCTCGACGTGCTTGCCGAGGCGCAGCCCGAGCTCGAGGTACCGCTCGGCGTGGGTCAATCGATCGCCTCGAAGAGCGCCGCCTGCCCCTGGCCGACACCCACGCACATCGTCGCGAGACCGTACCGGCCGCCGCGCCGGCGCAACTCGTGGAGGAGGGTGACGGCGAGTCGCGCGCCGCTCATCCCGAGGGGGTGCCCGATCGCGATCGCGCCACCGTTCACGTTCACCCTGTCCTCGGCGATCCCGAGCTCGCGCACCACGGCCACGGACTGCGACGCGAACGCCTCGTTCAGCTCCAGCAGGTCGAGGTCTCCGACTTCGACTCCCGCCCGCTCGAGCAGCTTGCGCACCGCCGGCACCGGCCCGATCCCCATCACGCGCGGGTCGACGCCTGCGACCGCCGACCCGACGAACGACCCGAGCGGCTGCGAGCCGAGCTCCCGGGCCTTTTCCTCGGATGCGATCACGAGCGCCGCAGCACCGTCGTTCAGCCCGGAGGAGTTGCCGGCGGTCACCGAGCCCCCCGTTCGAAAGGCCGGCTCGAGGCGTGCGAGCTTCTCGGCGGACGTGTCCGGCCTTGGATGCTCGTCGCGCGTGAGCTCACCGGCCGGCACGAGCTCGTCGTCGAAGCGTCCCGCCTCGGCGGCCGAGGCCCACCGCTCCTGCGAGTGGAGAGCGAAGGCGTCCTGGGCCTCGCGCGAAACCGACCAGCGATCGGCGA
>JALYLO010000390.1 GCA_030774175.1 Actinomycetota bacterium | reverse complement strand
CCCCGAGCCCGGCCCCCCGCCCGACGAGGGCACGCCCGCGGTCCCCGCGATCGTGCCCGAGCCCTCGCCGCCGCCGGACGAGGCGACGCCGCCGCGCCAGCCCCAGATTCCCGAGCCCGGCCCGCAGGAGTAAGGCCCGGCAGCAGCGAATCGTCTGCCATGCGGCGGCTCACGCTCGCACTCGCCATCCTGCTCGTCGTCGCGACGCCCGCGTTCGGCGACGACGTCACGAAGAAGCACCAGGTCGACGACAAGATCTCGAGCCTGCAAGACCGGTTGGCGGCGCAGAAACACCACGAGCAGTCGCTGCGCAATGCGGTTGCCGACTTCACCTCGCGCATCCGGGCGCTCGAGGGGAAGGTGGGGGACGTTTCGCTGCACCTCCAGACGATCGAGACCGACCTCTCGCTGCATCAGCGGCGGCTCGACGCGCTGAACGCGCTCTTCGGGCTCCAGACGAAGCGGTATGACTTCCTCCAGGCGCAGTACGCGACGTCGATCGCGACCCTGGGCCGCCGTCTGGTCGAGATCTACGAGTCCGACCCGGCCTCCACGCTCGACGTCTTCCTCGGGGCGCGGAACGTGCAGGATGCGCTCGATCAGGTCCAGTACCTGAACGACATCGGTGAGCAGGATCGGCGGATCGCCCAGGAGGTGGCCGCGGCGAAGGCGCAAGTGAAGGCCGCGCGCGCGACGACGAGAGGGCTGCGAACAAGTGTCGAGGGCGAGGCCGCAGTCATCTTCGCGCGTGCCGCACAGACCCGGGACGTCCGCGACCAGCTCGTCGGCGCGAAGAGCGACCTTGCGGCGAACAAGGACCAGAAGCTCACGGACCTCTCGCAGCTGACGGCAGACGAGCGGGCCGAGGCCGGTGAGATCGACGCGCTCCAGGCTGCATCGAACGCCATCGGGGACCGGATCCGCGCCGCGCAGGCGCAGCACGGCTTGAATGGCGCGACGTCGACGCCCTCGGCCTCGGGCCTCGTCTGGCCGGTCAGCGGCCCGATCACGAGCCCGTTCGGCTGGCGCTGGGGCCGCATGCACCAGGGAATCGACATCGGCGCCTCCACGGGCACCCCGATCCACGCGGCCGCCGCCGGCACCGTGATCTACTGCGGCTGGGAACAGGGGTACGGGAACTTCGTCGTGATCGACCACGGGGGCAACCTCGCCACCGCCTACGGGCACCAGAGCGCGATCGCGGTCGCGTGCGGGCAATCCGTCGCGCAGGGCCAACTGATCGGCTACGTCGGCTGCACCGGCCACTGCACCGGCCCGCACCTGCACTTCGAAGTCCGGATCGACGGCAATCCCGCCGACCCGATGGGTTATCTCTAGACAAGACCCGCAGTCTGCAGGAGCAGGAAGACGTTCAGCACGATGATCACGGATGCGACGACCACGGCCGCCACCGTGGTCACGCGGCGGTTCGCAAGCGGGCCCATCAGGTCGCGGCGGGCCGTGAACATGACGAGCGGGACGAGCGCAAACGGGATCCCGAAGGAGAGCACCACCTGAGAGAGCACGAGCGTCCGCGACGGGTCGACCCCGATCGCGATCACGAGGAACGCCGGCAGCATCGTCACGAGCCGTCGCACGGTGACCGGGATCTGGCGGCGGATGAACCCCTGCATCACCACCTGCCCCGAGAGGGTCCCGACGGCAGAGCTCGACAGGCCGGACGCGATCAGCGCGAGCGCGAAGAGGACGCTGGACGCTCCGCCGAGGATCGGCTGGAGGGTCTTGTGAGCCCCGTCGAGCGAGTCGACGTGCAGGAGCCCACTGCGGAAGAAGGTCGAGGCGGCCATCACGAGCATCGCAACGTTGATCACACCCGCAATCGACATCGCGATCACGACGTCGATGCGCGTGTAGCGGAGTAGCGTTTGCGCGTCCGCGTCGGTCTCCGGCACGAGGCGGTCCTGCGTGAGCGCGGAGTGCAGGTAGATCACGTGCGGCATCACGGTCGCGCCCAGGATCCCGACCGAGAGCAGCACGGCTTCGCTGCTGCCGAACTGCGGCACGACCGCGTGCTTCAGCACCGCGCCGAAATCGGGATGGGCGAAGGTGAGCTCGGCCACGTAGCAGGCGCCGATCACGCCGACGAGCACGGCGATCACCGCCTCGAGCAGTCGCGCGCCGAAGCGCAGCAGCGCGAGGGTCGCGAACGCCGCGATCCCCGATGCCACCGCGGACGGGAAGAGCGCGAGGCCCGTCAGCAGGTGGATCCCGATCGCCGCGCCGAGGAACTCGGCGAGGTCGGTCGCCATGGCGATCGCCTCGGCCTGCACCCAGAGCGCGAACGACACCGGACGCGAGAACTGCTCGCGACAGACCTCAGGCAGGTTACGTCCGGTGGCGATGCCGAGCTTCGCCGAGAGCACCTGGATCAGCATGGCGAGGAGGTTCGCCGCCACGATCACCCAGACCAGGCGGTAGCCGAAGCGTGAGCCGCCCGCGATGTTGGTTGCGAAGTTGCCGGGGTCGATGTACGCGACGCAGGCGATGAACGCCGGCCCAAGGAAGGGCAGGATGCGGAACCGTGTGCGGTGCAGCGCCTCGTCGACCGTCCGGAGGCCGGCGGGCAGGTCGCCTGCGTGAGAGTCGGCGCGAGAGTCGATCACGCCGAGATGTTAGCCGGACCTAAAAATCAGGAGGAGCGCACGAGCCTGAGGTCGGGCAGGTTGCGGAAGCGCTCCTCGAGGTCGAAGCCGTAGCCGACGAAGAACTCGTCCGGGATCGTGAAGCCGACGTAGCCGACGGGAAGGTCGTCGACGAGCCGGCGGTACGGGCGGTCGAAGAGCGTCGCGGCGGTGAGCGAGCCGGGGCCGCGCAGCTCGAGCGACCGGACGAGGTAGTGCATCGTCAGGCCGGTGTCGACGACCTCGTCCACGATCACCACATGGCGGCCCGCGATCTCGGTGTCGAGGTCCTTCAGGAAGCGGATCCCGTTATGACTTGCGTGGTCGGCCGCGCCGTAGCCGGCGAGCTCGATGAAGTCGAGGGCGTGGTGAATCGGCAGCGCGCGCGAGAGGTCGCAGATGAACGGAATGCAGGCCTTCATGCAACCAACCAGGATCGGCTCCCGGCCTGCGAGGTCGCGCGCGAGCTCGGCGCCCAGCTCCCGGACGCGCACACCGATCTCGTCGCTCGCGAGGTAGACGTCGCCGATGCGCTCGTCGAGCAGGGCCAGCGCGCTCAGGATGCCTTCCGCAGCCCGTAGCGGGCCGCGAGCCGTTCGAAGTCGCGCTCGTAGAAGAGCTTGGCCTTCACATCCGGATAGAGCTGCCGCAGCTTGCGGAGCTTCCGGTTTTTTCTGGTCACGAGCGACTGCTTCATCACCGTCACCTCCAGGTACAGATCCTGCTCCGGGAGGTAGAAGTCGGGCGTGAACGCCTCGGTGACGCGGCCCTCCTCGTCGCGCGCGAGCACGAAGGTCGTGGGCTCGTATTCCCACGGGATTCCGTACCAGTCCAGGATCTTCGCGTACTCGAGCTCCGCAGGGTTGGCAAAGCGTGGAGGCTCAGAGCCGCAGAATGCCTGGAAAACAGGCGTTTCCGGGAGCACTTCAGCCAGGGTAGCAACCGCTTCGGATGCCTTCCACATCGAGCCTCCATCGAGCCTCTAGAGTCACGGCGTGGGGCCACTGACGATCGCTCATCTTTCAGACCTCCATTGTGGCGCGCCGCACTTCGTGCCGGACCTGATGGAGAGAGCGATTGCCGAGATCAACGACCTGAAACCCGACATCGTCGTCTGCTCCGGCGATCTCACCACGTTCGGCTACAAGGAGGAATACGCCAAGGCCAAGCGCTACCTCGATCGCGTCCAGTGCGACGCCCTCGTGGTCGTCCCCGGCAACCACGACTCGCGCAACGTCGGCTACTTGCACTTCGAGCAGCTGTTCGGGGAGCGCAACTCGGTCCTGCGGCGCTCCGGCGTGACCGTCGTCGCGGTCGACTCCACCGAGCCCGATCTCGATCACGGCCAGATCGGGCGCGGGCGCTACCGCTGGATCGAGGAAGAGTTCGCCGCCGAGCCGGCTGACCTGCGCATCTTCGTGCTGCACCACCACCTGCTGCCGATCCCCGGAACGGGCCGGGAGCGCAACGTCGTCTACGACGCCGGCGACGCAATCGAGTGCCTCCAGCGGGCCGGAGTGCATCTCGTGCTCTCGGGTCACAAGCACGTTCCGTACGCCTGGAAGCTCGAGAACCTCTTCGTGGTCAATACCGGCACCGTGTCGACGCTCCGCTTGCGGGGCGAGACGAGGCCCTGTTACAACGTCATCGACGTGACGGGATCGCATGTCGGCGTCTGGCGCCGCTATCCGTTCCACGGGCAGGAACGGATCATCCAGTTCGACCTCGCCACCGGCGAGTACGAGAAGTACACGGGCCGGATCGAGCGCGAGGTGACCGCGAAGCGGTGAAGCGCGCGGTCGCCCTCATCGACGGCGAGCACTACCCGCCGGTCGTGCGCGCTGCGCTCGCGGCACTGCCGTACGAGTTCGTGGGCGCGATCATGGTCGGGGGCACCGAGAAGTTGCGGGAGGACGGCGAGTACGGCGACTACGGCGACTACGGCGTTCCGCTCGTCGAGGGCTTTGGCGGCGCGGAAGTCGTCGTCGATCTCTCCGACGAGCCGGTGCTCGGGCCTGCCCAGCGCTTCCGCTGGGCCTCGCGCGCGCTCGCGGCCGGGCTTCCGTACGTGGGCGCCGACTTCCGCTTCGACCCGCCGCGCTTCGAGCCTTTCGGGCTTCCCTCGATCGCTGTGATCGGCACCGGGAAGCGCGTCGGCAAGACCGCCGTGACCGGGCACCTCGCGCGGCTGCTCGCGCGCGACCGTGCTGTCGTCGTCGTCGCGATGGGCCGCGGCGGCCCCGCCGAGCCGGAGGTCGTCGAGGGCCCTCCGGGGCTCGACGATCTCGTCCGCCTCGCCCGGGCGGGACGCCATGCGGCGTCCGACCACCTGGAGATCGCGGCGCTCTACGGGGTGACGACGATCGGCTGCCGGCGCGCCGGCGGCGGCCTCGCCGGCGCCGTGTTCGACTCGAACGTGGAGCAGGGCGCGCACCTCGCGGCTGCACGCCATCCCGACGTCGTCGTCTTCGACGGCAGCGGTGCTTCGATCCCGCCCGTGGCGGTCGACCGGCGCGTGCTCGTCGTCGGGCCCGACCAGGACGTGGACGCGTACCTCAACACCTATCGGCGGCTGATCTCGGACCTCGTCGTCGCTGTCAACTGCCGGGTCGAGGGAGCGATCGAAGCGACGCTGCGGCTGCGGGCGATCGCCCCGCTCGAAGGCCGCGTCGCTGTGTTCACGGCGGGCGACACTCACGTCGCGCACCTCGAAGCCGACATCGTCCACGTCTCGGCGAACCTCGCCGACCGTGACACCCTGCGGCGCGACCTGAACGGCATCGAGGCGGATACCTACCTCGTCGAGCTCAAGGCCGCGGCGATCGATCTGGTCGCAGAGCACGCGCTCGCTCGCGGAAGACGGGTCGTCCTGGCGGCGAACGACGTCGTCGCGGTCGGCGGCGATCTGGACGCGGCGCTCCTCGCACTGCTGCCGGAGCGGGTCCCCGCGTGAGCCAGCGCCGACACGGCGAGCCGCTGCCGCTCGGGACCGACGACCTCCCGTACTCCAAGGGGCTGATGGCGCGGGCATTGATCGCTGCAGGGGTGCCGGCCGACCGGGCGTACCAGCTGGCGCGCCGCCTCGAGCTCGACCTGGCGGAGCGCGGCGAGAGCACCGTCGACGTCGAGCGGCTCGAGGGGATCGCGCAGGAGATCCTCGGCGAGGAGGAGGGGGAGCGGGCCACGAACCGCCTCCGCCGCCTGTCCGACCTCCAGGCGCTCGACATCCCGATCATCGTGCTGATCGGGGGCTCGACCGGGACGGGGAAGTCAACCGTCGCGGCCGAGGTCGCGCACCGGCTCGGAATCACGCGCGTCACCTCGACCGACTTCATCCGGCAGTCGATGCGCGCGTTCTTCTCACGCGAGTTCATCCCGACGATCCACTACTCGAGCTTCGAGGCGGGCGAGGGCGTCGACGAGGACGTGGAGGGCGACCCCGCGATCGTCGGGTTCGTCGACCAGTGCCGTCATATCTGCGTCGGCGTCGACGCTGCGATCCGGCGCGCGTTGACCGAGGGATGGTCGATCGTGCTCGAGGGTGTCCACCTTGTTCCCGGACTGTTGCCGGTGGAGCTCGAGGGCGCGCTGCTCGTGCACGTCGTCGTCGCGATCGCCGACGAGGAGGTGCACCGAATGCACTTCCACGTTCGCGACTCGGCGACCGGCGGCATCCGCGCGATGGACAAGTACCTCGACCGCCTGGACGACATTCGCCGCCTTCAGACCTACGTGGTCGAGCGGGCCCGGCGCGAGGGCGTGCCGGTCGTCGAGAATGCCAACGTGGAGCGGACGATCGACACGGTGATCGAGCTGGTGATGCAGGCCGCCGAGCGCACGAGAAACGCGTGACGAACGGCGAGCAGGAGCGGCACGACCGGCGCCCGTGCCAGTGCGAGACCTTCGCGCGCGTCACCGAGCGTGCGGCTCTTGCCGGCGCCCGCTGGCTGGGCCGGGCCGACAAGGAAGCCGCCGAGGAGGCGGCGTTCTCCGGGGCGCGCGTCGCGCTCGAGCAGATGCCGATCAACGGGCAGGTTGTCATCGGCGCCCCTGAGGGCGCCGAGCAGCTTGCGGCCGGGACGCTCGTCGGCGCGGGTGGGGAGGAATACGACCTCGCGCTCGACCCGCTCGAGGGCCGCGCGGTGGTCGCCCGCGGAGGCACCAACGCGATCTCGATGATCGCGGCCTCGCCGCGTGGGTCGCTGCCGTCGCTGCCGGACATGTACATGCGCAAGATGGCCGTCGGTCCGCGGGCCCGGGGCACGATCTCGCTCGAGCGGCCCGTGGGCGACAACGTCCGTTCGATCGCGGAGGCGTTCGGACGCATGGTCAACGACATCACTGCGATCGTGCTCGACCGGCCGCGCCACCACGACCTGATCGAGGAGATTCGCGCCTCGGGCGCTCGCATCAAGCTGATCCAGGACGGCGACGTGACCGCGTCGATCAGCGCGGCCGTGCGCGGCACGAACGACCACCTCGCGATCGGAATCGGGGGCACCCGGCAGGCCGTGCTGGCCGCGGCCGCGCTTCGCTGCCTCGGCGGAGAGCTCCAGGCGCAGCTCTGGCCGACCCGGCGGGCGGAGATCGACGAGGCGCGCGAGCACGGAATCGAGGA
>JALYLO010000389.1 GCA_030774175.1 Actinomycetota bacterium | reverse complement strand
CGGCCGGCCTGCTCGCCGTCCCGGCGCGCGCCGGCGGTCGGGTGGTCGGTTCCGTCGAGTTGCTCCGGATCAGCTCGCGGTTCAGCGAGGACGAGCGCGCCGTCGCGGATCTGCTCGCGGCGCAGCTCGCGCTGGCCGTCCGGACGCTGGCTCCCGACGGGGGGACCGCTGCGGCGAGCCGTCGCGTCAAGTGGCTCGAGCTAGCGGGTGAGGCGCTGGCCGCCGGGGGCGACGTCCGCCGAGCGGCACAGCAGGCAGTGCGGATCGCAATGGAGACGTCGGGCGCCCGCGCCGGCGCGCTCTGGCGGGTCGCGGCCGCGGGCGACCCGGAGGTGATCGCGTCGCTCGGTTCGTTCGACCCTGCGCACCCGCGTCCGGCCGAGCTCGTGCGCTCTGCACTCGAATCGTGGCGCCCGCCGGCCGCCGATCACGACCTGTCGCTCCCCGAGGCCGCCGCCTTCGCCGTCACGCTTCCCCTGGGCCAGCCGGCCTTCGCCGTCCTCCAACTCTTCTATGCCGAGAACGCCGTCCCCCGGGAGACCGAGCTCGCCGCGCTCGCCGTCTTCGCGGCGCGCGCGGCGCACGCGCTGCGCGCCGGCGAGCGCTCGCGCGACGTCGAGCTCGAGCTCGAGCGCACCCGGGCACTGCTCGAGGTTGTCGGTGAGGCGATCTCGCGCCTGTCGCTCGCCCACACGCTCGAGACGGCGGTCGAGCGGATCGCCGAGCTCCTTCAGATCGACCAGGTCGGCGTCTACCTGCACGACGAGAGCCGCCTCGTGGCTGCGGCCGGCCGCGGGCTCGTGCCCGGCCACGAGGAGATCGCGGCGCGGCTGCTCGACGCGGTGCACGGCCCGCTGCGAGCCCGTTCGGCGGTGCTCGCTGAAATCCGCGGCTCGGAGCCGTCGCTGGCCGCGGTGCGGGCGGCCCTCGCCGCCGCCGGGCAGGCAGCGGCACTCGCTGTGCCGTTGCAAGTGCGCGAAGAGCCGATCGGGCTCCTGGTCGCGTTCCCGGGCGGCCGGCCGCTCGGCGTGAGCGAGGTCGCGCTGCTCTCCTCGCTCGCCGCCCAACTGGCGTTTGCGGTGCAGAACGCACGACTCCACGAGCAGGCGACCGAGCTCGGCGCGGCGCTCACGAAGGTGCTCGCCTCGGAGCGCCAGACCTCGCGCCAGGTGAGCGCGCTGTACGAGATCTCGCGCTCGTTCGCACAGAGCCTGTCCCTGGAGACCACCCTCGCCGCGGTGACGAAGACGATCGTCGAGGTGCTCGGCGTTGACGCCGCGGTGATTCGGGTCCCGGACGAGCGCGGAGACCAGTTCGTGCCGCGCGCAGTGCACGTGGCCGAGTCGCGGCTGATCGACGCCGTGCGGACGATCCTCGAGCGTTCGCAGCCACGCCCGCCGCGCTCGCTCGAGCCACGCCCCCTCGACGCGGCCACGGCGACGCGACTCGGTGGAGCACATGCACTGCTCGTCCCCTTCCTCCGCAAAGGGTCGACAGCTGCGCTGCTGCCGATTGCGACCGCGACGGAGCTGCTCGCGGAGCTGACGATTCTCTCGCTCGACCCCGCGGCGCCGATCGACTCGGACACGCTCGCGACTGCGCGCACGATCGCGCAGCAGGCTGCGCTCGCAATCGACAACGCGCGCCTCTACCAGCAGCAGAAGCAGTTCGCCGAGACGATGCAGCAGTCGCTGCTCCCGCGCGAGCGCCCCGCGATTCCGGGCCTGGAGATCGGGACCGTCTACGAGTCGGCCGCGCAGGTCGATGTCGGCGGCGACGTCTTTGATTTCCTCGAGCTCGCCGACGGTCGGCTCGCCGTGGTGCTCGGCGACGTCACCGGCCATGGCATCGACGCCACAGCCGATATGGCGATGGCGAAGTTCGTGTTCCGTTCCCTCGCGCGGGAGCATTCCGAGCCGTCGGCGTTCCTGGCGCACGCGAACGATGTGGTCGTGGGCGAGATCGCCGTCGGGAAGTTCATCACCATGGCCTACCTGACGATCGACCCCGCCGGTGAAGTGCTCTGCGCGAGTGCTGGGCACCCGGAACCGCGCCTCGTGCTGCCCGACGGACGGGTCGAGACGCTGCCGGCGGGGGGGCTCGCACTCGGCATCGATGCACCGCAGAGCTACGAGCAGGTGCGCGCAGAGCTGCCCGTGGGCGGCGCCGTCGTGATCTACACCGACGGTGTGGTCGAGGCGCGAACCGCGCGTGAGCTGTTCGGCGTCGAGCGGCTCGATGCCGTGCTCTCCGCGCACGTGGCAGAACCCGCGCAAACGATCGCGGAAGCCGTGATCGAGTCCTGCCGGGCCTACTCGGGCGGAAACCTCGCAGACGACTGCGCCGTCGTCGTCATCAAGCGTTGAGGCTCCGGCGCGGGGAAGGCCGGCCGCTCGTGATTGGCCATCGGGGCGCCGCCGCGGTCGCGCCGGAGAACACGCTCGCCTCCCTTGAGGCAGCCGTCGCCGCGGGCGCCGATCTGGTCGAGTTCGACATCTCACCGGGCCTGCGGCTCGGGCACTCGGAGCTCGAGATCCCGACGGACCCAATCGACCTCGACTTCGCGCTCGAGTATCTGCGCGAGCATCGGCTCGGCGTGCACCTCGACGTGAAGCTGCCCGGCTACGAGACCGAGGTCGTCGCGGCGCTGCGACGGCACGGCCTCGAAGAGCGCGCAGTCGTTTCGACGGCGTTCGCCGTCACCTCGAGGCGCGTGGCGGTGCTCGCCCCGCAGCTTCCGCGGGCGATCGGCTACCCCCGCGACCGTCTCGGCGTCGCGAGGATCCCGTGGCCCCGCGGCCTGACGCAGGCGGGCGCCGCGGTGCTGCGGCAGGCGATGCCGCTGCGCGTCCCTCTGCTCCTCCGGGTGGCGCGGGCGAACGTCCTCTCGCTTCACCATGCCCTCTGCTCTCGCGCTGCCGTCGCCGCTGCGCACAGGCTCGGCGCGCCCGTCCTCGCCTGGACGGCCAATGACGCGGAGACGGTGCGCCGCCTCGCGGCGGTCGGGGTCGACGCGATCGTCTCCGACGATCCCGGAATGGCCCTGAGGAGCCTGGCTACACTGCTCGACCAGTGAAGCGCCTGCTCGCGATCGGCCTCTTTGCGCTCGGCTTCGCGGTTGCCGGAGTGTTCTCCGGGGCCGTGATCGCCGACGTAACCACGTCCACGTCGTCGACAACGACACCTGCCACCACGACGACGCCGACGACCACCGTCGCGACGACCACCGTTGCGACGACCACGGCCGCGACGACCACGGCTGCGACGACCACGGCTGCGACCACCACCACCGCGACGCCGCCGGCGCTCCCCGATGCGATCCCGCCCCGCGTCCGCGTCGCGGGTGTTCGCATCGGCGGCCTCCGGCCCTCGGACGCGCGTGCCGCTGTGCAGTTCGCCTTCCGGCGGCCGCTCGCCGTCGTCGTCGATCGCAACCGGCTCCGGCTCGATCCCACGAAGGTCGCCGCAGCCTACGCAGCCACCGCCGTCGCGCGCGCCCGGGCGTCGAAGCCCGGCACGAACGTGCAGCTCGTCGTCGCCGTACGCGGGGCGCCGCTGCGTGCCTGGGTGGCGACGATTGCGCGGCGTTTCGGCCGCCCGGCCATCGACGCGACACTGGTGTTCCGGAATGCGCGTCCGGTGATCAAGGACGACCGGGTGGGCCGTGAGCTCGACCCGGCGCGGCTGACCGTGCGAATCGTCTCGGCGCTGCACGCGAACTCGCGTCTGCCGGTGCGCGTGCGCATGCGCCCGGTCGCTCCGCAGGTGACGAGCGGCTCGTTCGCGGAGTCGATCGTCATCAGCCGCTCGATCAACCGCCTCTCCCTCTACGACGGCACGAAGCTGGCGCGCAGCTTCGCCGTCGCCACCGGCCAGTCGATCTACCCGACCCCGCGTGGCCGCTGGCACATCGTCGTCAAATGGAAGAACCCGTGGTGGTACCCACCGGTCCAGGACTCCTGGGCGAAGGGCCTGAAGCCAGTGCCGCCCGGGCCGTCGAACCCGCTCGGCACGCGCTGGATGGGCCTCGACGCCCCCGGAGTCGGCATTCACGGCACCGACGAGCCGGGGTCGATCGGCTACAGCGTCTCGCACGGCTGCATTCGCATGCAGGTCCCCGACGCGGAGTGGCTCTTCGAGCACGTCGGCGTCGGTACGACGGTCTACATCGTCTGATGCGTGCGCTGCGAGTCGCCGCGGTCGCCGCCGTGCTCTCGCTGCTCGGCTTGCTGGTCTGGGACGTCGCGCGCGGCCGGGGCGGGCACGTCGCGCGTGACGTCGACAAGGGTCGCATCGTTGCTGCGCCGGCGTTCTCGATGCCGCAGCTGAACGGTGGCGGCAAGGTCACGCTCGCCTCGCTACGAGGCAAGGTCGTGGTCCTCAACTTCTGGGCTTCCGACTGCGTCCCGTGCAAGGACGAGCAGGCGATGCTGAACGCTGCCGCCGCTCACTGGGCGGGCCGGGGCGTTGTCTTTCTCGGGGTGGACGAGGTCGACCTGCACGGCCCGGCCAAGGCGTTCATGAAGCGTTATCGGGTCGCCTACCCGAGCATCTACGACGGTGTCGGCACGTTGGCCGGCAAGTTCGGCGTCACCGGCACACCGGAGACGTTCTTCATCGACCGTCGCGGACGGGTCGTGCCACCGCACATCATCGCCCGCACCGAGCGCGCCGAGCTCGACGCCGGCATCCAACGCGCCCTGAAGGCGTGAGACGAGCCGCAGTCGCGTGCGCGCTGCTTGCGGCGCTCGCGTTGGCGGGCGCGGCACCGGCGAGCGAGCACCACCCGACGCAGGGTGAGCTCGAGGCGGAGCTCGTCTGTCCGAGTTGCCACGTGCCGCTGGACGAGTCGAACTCGGCCGTCTCGCAGCAGATGAAGACCTTCATCGGTGTCCACATCGCGCTCGGCTGGACGAAGAGCCGTATCGAGCAGGCGCTCGCCGCCCAGCTCGGCGACGGGATCTACGGCGTCCCGCGCACGCATGGCTTCGACCTGATCGCGTGGATCCTCCCGATCGGCGGGATCCTGCTCGGTGCTCTGGGGATCGGCGGCGGCGCGTGGCATTGGTCGCGCGTCCGAGACCGCGTTAGTGATGACTCAACACAAACCCCGGCTCTCGACGCGGAGAGCGAGCGACGGGTCGACGAGGAGCTCGCCCGCTTCGATGGCTGAGAAGATCCCGATCGCCTTCCTCGCGGGCCTGCTCTCGGTCGTCACGCCCTGTGTGCTGCCGCTCGTGCCCGGCTACCTCGCGGCGCTGTCGTCGATCGAGGTGGGCTCGCTCGGCGAGGCCGGCTCCGCGCGCCGAGTCGTGCGCGGCAGCGTTCCGTTCATTGCGGGCTTCACCGCCGTATTCATCGTGCTCGGCGCCGGGGCGGCGGCAATTGCGAGTGTGGTGCCCAAGACGACGCAGACCGAGATCGCCGGTTTCGTCCTCGTCGTCATCGGGCTCGCGTTCGTCGGGCTGCTGCCGTTGCCCGAGCGGACGGTCGCGCCGGGCCTGCTCCATGGTGCGCGTCGCAGCGGGTCGGGCGCGTTGCTCGGCGGCGCTTTTGCGGTCTGCGCCGCGCCCTGTATCGGCACGGTGCTCGCGTCGGTCCTCGTGCTCGCGAGCTCCACGGGCACGATCGCTCGCGGCGTTGTTCTCCTCGCCGCGTACTCGCTTGGCCTCGGCGCCGCGTTCGTGCTCGCAGGAATCGCGTTCGCGCGTGCGATGCGCGCCTTCCGTTGGGTCCGCGACCATTACGGTGCCGTTCAGGTCGTGTCAGGCGGGACGCTCGTCGCCCTTGGCCTGCTGCTGTTCTTCCACCGCGACGCCTGGTTGCGCGACGGTTTGAACCAGGTGCTCTCGCAGGTCGGGCTCGGAACGCTCTAGCGCGGCGAGCAACGCGGCCACGTCGATCCCTCGGTGGCGCGACGTGAACGCGGCGAGCCGGCGTAGGGCCTTCATTCGCTGGCTCTCGGCGGCGACAGGTTTCCCTCGCTCGCGCTGGTACGACGACACGACGACGTGCACGAGGCCTTGGAAGAAATCGCGCTCGTCGGTACCGCACGTGCGCCAGGCCGCTTCGAACGCCTCGTGCGCCTCGAACCATTCCCCGCGCGCGCCGAGGGCGAGTCCCTCTTGGTAGTGGCGTTCGACGGTGCTAACGTCGCGCTCAGACATGGCGACGATCCTGCTGTGTGGGGTCGACCTCTTCATCCGGGGCAAGCTCGAGGGGGTCCTGACGGAGCACCGGTTTGTGACCGCCGACGGCGTCGAGCCGCCCGATCTCGTGATCGCCAACATCGCGCGCATCGACGCCGCGGATGTCGCGGACACGTATCCGGACGTCCCGATCCTCGGTTACACGAACCACACGGACACCGCCGGGCTGCGCCGCGCGCACGCCGCCGGATTCGACCAGGTGGTCGCGAAATCGGCGCTCTTCGAGCGCACTCGCGAGCTGATCGACGGTCTGCTTGCGCCGGTAGAGTAGGCCATCGTGACGTACATCATCGCCGAGCCTTGCATCGACATCATGGACAAATCCTGCGTCGACGTCTGCCCCGTGGACTGCATCCACGAGGCCGGCCGGATCCTCGTGATCGACCCGGAGGAATGCATCGACTGCGGTGCCTGCGAGCCCGAGTGCCCGGTCGAGGCGATCTTCCCGGAGGACGCGCTGCCGGACAAGTGGGACCCGTTCGTTCGCATCAACTATGCGTACGGCGAAGGGATGGACACGGTGAACACGCTCGTCGACGACTACGCCACCGAGCACAACGTCCAGAACCAGCCGCTGGAGTAGCCTCTGCGTCCGAAGCGGCCGAACCGTCCGCGCCTTCAGGGCGAATGCGGTTCAGGATCCCTATGGCCGACGACCTTCACGAGCTTTCAGCCCTCTACGCACTCGACGCCCTCGACGTCGGCGAGCGTGGGCGGTTCGAGGAGCACCTCGGCGAGTGCGAGCGCTGCCGGGCTGAGCTCGTCGGGCTGCTCGGCGCGGCGGGCGCGCTTGCGTTCGCCGTCGCGGGGCCTGCACCGCCCGCGGAGCTGCGCTCGCGGATTCTCGACGCCGCACGGGCCGAAGGACAGAACGTCGTGCCGTTCCGCCCGCGCCGGTCGATCGCCGTCTCGG
>JALYLO010000388.1 GCA_030774175.1 Actinomycetota bacterium | reverse complement strand
GACCTTGACTGGGTCGCCGGCTACAGGCGGCGGGCCGCCGCCGACGTAATTCGGGAAGCAGATGAAGATATCCACACCCGTTCCCTGGACTCCTTCGCTGCCGCCGCTGCCGCTCTTGAGCTCCGAGGTTATTGCCTGGTTCTTGATTGCTTGCTCGATAGTCTGTCCCGCCACGGGCGTCTTGTTGACGGCCGCATACCTCGCCGCCTCGCCCGCCAGATGTGTTTCGTCGTTCCAGTAGCTCACGGCCTTGCCGACGTCGACGATCGCGAAGAGCACAAGTAGGAGTATCGGCAGGACGAGCGCAAACTCAACCAGCGCCACGCCTCGTTCATCCGCGAGAAGCCCTCGCCCATGCCGCCGAACGACGATCATCGGTGACATGAACGAGGACATCCCGCAACCCCCCCGCCAGTGCTCGCCTAGATCGCGTTCTTGACGGTCGTGAGCTTGTCGTTGATGTTGAAGCCGATGACTCCGAGAACGGCGATCGCGGCAATCGAGACCAACGCGAGAATCAGCGCGTACTCAACCAGCGCCTGACCCTCGTCGCGGCCCAACTGCACCTTCACGTACATGTTCTCGAGCCGTGCCCACATGGTTCCGAGCATCTGCTTACCCTCCTTTTCCGCGCCGGCCGCAGCCAGTTGAGCGGCGTCGAACGATCGTTGACGTAACTCCTTCATCATCGAGCGGGCGTCGGCCTCGTACCACCCGCGAAAGGCTTGGGCGACCTATCCCTTCGGCGAACAGAGATGCTCGCGTCGTTCAGAGCGATTCCGGCCACACAATCTACTCGGAGCCCCGTTTCCCGCGGAGAATGGGCGCAGTCAGCCGCAGAATGGGCGCAGTCACGGCGATCGCGCCGTGGCGCGTGGCGCCGGAGCCTTGCCGCGCTTGGTCGACTGCGTCCTACTAGATCGCGTCTTTGACGACGGTCAGCTTGTCGTTGATGTTGAAGCCGATGACCCCGAGAACGGCGATCGCGGCAATCGAGACCAACGCGAGAATCAGCGCGTACTCGACCAGCGCTTGGCCCTCGTCGCGGCCCAGCTGCGCCTTCACGTACAAGTTCTCGAGCCTTGCCCAGATGGTTCCGAGCATGTGCGTGTCCTCCTTGTCGCGCGCCGGCCCGAAGGCGAGGGGCGTCAAATTTCTGTCGATTGACGAAACTCCGTCAATCATCGCCAAGGAGTCGAGCCTCGACCACCCACGAAAGGCTTGGGCCACCCATCCCTTCGGCGAGTGCAGCCGGCTATTGGCGCGACCGCGCAAGGCGGAAAATGAGGTCCGAGGCGCGTTCTCCGACTTCGGCGCGCCGGCGCCCGCCAGGACATCCGGCGGGCGCTTGGCCGACTTCCCTTACTAGATCGCGTTCTTGACGTCAGTGAGCTTGCTATTGATGCTGACGCCGATGACCCCGAGAATCGCGACCGCGGCGATCGAGACCAACGCGAGAATCAGCGCGTACTCGACCAGCGCTTGACCCTCGTCGCGGCCCAACCGCGTCTTCACGTAAGAGTTGCCCAGCCGCGCCCAGATGGTTCCGAGCATATGCCTGTTCTCCTTTCGCGCCGGCCGTAGCCAAGCGTTCGACGTCGAATTCGGTCGTTTGGCGAAACTCCTTCATCATCGAGCGGGAGGTGTTCCTCTACCACCCGCGAAAGGCTTGCGCTACCCAGCCCTTCGGCGCAAGAGCGCTAACAGCCTGGCCTCGGGCCTGCGTAGACTCGCGGTGATGGTTTGATTCACCGGATGAACGGCTCTCTAGGCGGCGTGCGGGCTCGGTCCTGAAGGCGGCATCGTCATAGCGGTCGGTGAGGATCGGTCGCGCCCTCGTGACGACATCCGTTGGATAGGGAGGTTGCGGCGAGCCCCCTCAGGCCGAGATGTCGTGTTCTGTCTGCTCGGCATCGCCGTTCTCTCGACCGCGCTTCGCATCGTCCTGGTTTCACGAGTGCACGACCCGATCGTCTTTCTGGACGAGCTCGGCTACCAGAAGCTCGCACAAAGCCTGGGGCGGAGCGGGCAACTCGCCCTCTTCGACAAGGGCGGCCCGTCCTACTCGCCGCTCTATTCGGTCGTACTCGCGCCTATCTACGCCCTCGGTGCCTCGGCACGAACCGCCTACGACTGGATGAAGATCGTCAACGCGTTTCTCATCTCGCTCTCGGTTTTCCCGATCTTCAAGATCGCGCGCTTCGTGCTGCCGCGCGGCGAATCGCTGCTCGTCGCTGGGCTATCGGCGTTGGCGCCGCTGATGCTCTATTCGTCGTTCGTGATGAGCGAGAACCTCGCGTACCCCCTCTGCCTCGTCGCTGTCTGGGCGATGATGGAAGCGGTGCGCGCCGCGGGACCGCGTCGCGACACCGTGCTTCTCGTTTCGATCGTTGCTGCGAGCCTGGCGCGCCTCCAATTGGTCGTGCTCTTACCCGTTGCTTTGACTGCCGTCGTGTTAGCCGCGGCGCTGGGGCGAGGGGTCGATCAACGTCTCTCCCGCTCGCTCGCGCTCGTGCTGAGGCAGCACTTCGTCCTCTTCGTGTCGACGGCCGCCGTGGTTCTTGTCGCTGGAATTCGCGTACTCGCTGGTCATGGCGTCCTGTCCCTCGCCGGGAGATACGCGGTCGTCGGCAGGCAAGGACTGCCTAGCCCCTGGCGTGTCCTCGAACTCGCCCTCGAGCATTTGGCCGGACTGAGCTTCGCAGTCGGAGTCTTTCCGTTCACTGCCGCGCTCGTTGCGGCGAGTGTTTTCTTCCGGTCAGGTTCTCCGCGAAAGTACGTTCCCTTCGCTTCGGTTGCCGTCGCGTTGACTGCGTGGTTGCTACTTGAGACCGCGTTCGACGCGGCTCTGTTCGACCATGGCAGAGACCTTTCGCGGATTCACGAGCGGTATCTGATCTACGTCGTGCCGCTGTTCCTCGTTGCCCTAGTTGCCGCCGTTCGGCTCCCGGCGTCCAAGGCGTCAACCCGCGCATACCTCAGCGCTGCAGCGGTCACCACGCTGCTGCCGGTATTTATCCCTTTCCATCGCGTCATCAACATCACGAACGTCGTGGATTCATTCGGGCTTCAGCTCCTCGGGCGCATCGTCGACGGAGCGTACGTCCCGATTCCGCACGCGACGGCTGTGGCCATCTGGATCTCGGGCACGTTCGCCCTGACTTACGTTCTGATTCGACACCGGCTGCGGACGGTCGTCATCTTCGTGATGTTTGTTTTCCTCCTGGTATCCAGCCTTGCTCGCACCCGGGTGGAGGCGGTGGAGGCGGATGTAACCTCGCTTGTCCCGTTGCATCGTGACTGGGTCGACCGCACGAAACCGACAGGCGACGTCATTCTTGTCACGGGTTCCGGCAAGGCGTTGCCCTGGCACGAGACGGCGTTCAACAACCTGTCGATCGCGAGGGTCTATTACCTCTGCAGGTCGATGTTCGGCACCGAGTTCGGCGAGCGAGCGGTCACGATTGACGAAATGGGGCGCCTGCGCGATCAGACCGGAGACGTCAGGTCGCCCTACGCGGTCGTGCCGACGTCTCTCCACATCCTTGGGCGGGTCATTGCACGGAACGTCCAAGGACACCAGAATCTCGTTGCAACAGCAGACGGCCGAGTGAGGGTCGCGGCGGGGAAGCAGGCCAACACCGGCTGCGGGCCGCTCAACGGCGCTTGAGGTAGAGCACAGCGTCCGCATCGGACGCGACGGCACGCAGTTCGTTTGAACTCGCGGCCAGACGCGCGGCAGGTCCGGAGCGCCTGACGACGACTACGCGAGGCGCGTGAGCGAAGGCGAGGCGACCCTCCGGCCGGCCGGCGATCCAGTCGAGGTAGACGCGTTGATCCCGGAGCGGGAACGCGTCGAGTGGGTTGCTCATCCAGACACGCCCCCCTGCCAGAGCCAGCTGCTCGGCGATGATGCCGTCGGCCAGGATGGGTGTATTGTCGGCGCGCAGCAGCGCATCATGCAGCAGAGGGTTGCCTGCCCCGCTCGGGAACGGTCCGCGAACCAAACCGAAGGCGATGAGGACGGCGGCGATGGCGACCGCAGGCCAGGTGCGGCGATTGGAGTGGAAGCGAAGCGTCCGTGTGGCCGGCACGCAGGCGAAGAAGAGCAGCCACACGCCGGAACGCGCCGTTCTGATCGTCAGTAGCGCCAAGGCAACGAGCGCCACTGTCTCCCAAAGGGGCGGCCGTGCCCGCAGTGCGAGCGCGACGAGCACGAGGGCTGCTCCAATGAGCAGCAGGTCGAAGCCGGAGCCGAGCGAGAGTGGTGCCCAGAGGCCCTCCTGCCGGCGGGCCGCTTCGTTCCGGAGGACGCCGAGATAGTACGTGGGAGTCCGCTCGAGAGCGGGCGTTGCGCAGACCGCGAAAGCGGACACGATCAGAACCACCGTCGCCTCGAGCCACCGGCCCCGTGCGCGCGACAGCACGAGATAGATCGCCGTCACCGCGAGGCCGACGAGGACCGCGCCGTGGAGGTTCGACCACAGAGCGAGCAGCGGCGGAAGTAGCCAGATACGCCGCGACGGCGCGCGCGCCTCGGCCCGGATCATGGCTACTAGGGCCGGAAAGAGAAGCAGCGAGAACAGCTGGACGCGGATGACGAGGAGGGCTGGGATAGCGCCGACAACGAGCAAGAGAATTGCTAGTCCCGCTCCCGTGTCGCCCGATCCACCGCGGCGCATGTCCAGTGCGACGAAGACAAGCCCGCCCGCGACCGCCACCAATTGCGCGAACAACAAGCCGCGATCGCCCAGTGCCGAAGTAAGTCCCCGCAGGATCAGCTCCGCAAGTACCGGAACGTTCGGCCAGTCGGCGGACGGCGCGGTGGCGAACGGAACGCCTTTTGGAATCCCGCCCTGATCGACGATCGCGCGCCCGAGCGCGGACAGCCAGCGGGCGTCGGCCCCGATCGTTGCCGCCACGGAGGTGAACGCACAGGCGAGCGCGACTGATAGCGCGAGCGGTCCCGCTCTCGCTTGCAACGCAGCCTTTCTAACCCGGAGCGTGTCGAATGGATTCAACGAGACGACGATAGCCGGGTCTCCGGCGGCTTCCCGGCCCCTGGTATCAAACTGGCGAGAGCGTAAGGCGGCTAGGCCGCTTAGAGTTCTTTCGAGGCCTGTTCTGGCTGCCGCAGGCTGAGGATCGACAGCAAGAACGACGTGAAGAAGACCTGAATCCCAACGATCACGAGTGTCGCCGCGAGGATCGTCACTCGCTCTTCGGAGAGGCTCCCGAGGCCTTGGGCGATCCACTTCGCGACGATAAAACCACCGAGCACGGTCCCCGCTGCGGTGAGACCACCGCCCAGTAGGAGGCCGTGCTCGAGACGGAAGCGGGCGATGCGGCGCTCAAGCCACGGATCACGATCGCCAAGGTGGTTCACCGCATAGATCCGGCCGCAGAGACCGAAGCCGAGAAGTTGGGTGCCCACCACGACGAGAAGCGAGCCGGCGATCATCGTGTGAACGTAGAAGGTGTGCCCGAAGAGGGAGCTGTGCGCGAGCACTGCCGCCATCGTCGCCGTGCCGGCGAGCGCGACCAGCAGGCCGGGCAACAAGAAGAGGAAGTCGGGGTTGTACAAGAGCATCAGGCGCAAGTGGCGCCAGCCGTCGGTGAACGGATTGAGCTTCGATTCGCCGCCACGTGGGTGGAGCGCGATCGGGAACTCGCGCACGTCGAGTTCGGCCCTCGCGGCGCGGATCACCATCTCGGACGCGAACTCCATGCCAGCCGTGCGCAGCTCGAGCCTCGGGAGCACGTCGCGTCGCACTGCGCGCATGCCGCAATGCGCGTCGCGAATGGTCGTCCGGAAAAGAAGCTTCAGGAAGCCGCTCAGCAGGGGATTGCCGATATAGCGGTTCATCCACGGCATTGCGCCGGGCTGGATGTTCTGCATCCGGTTGCCCATTACCAACTCGCCGCCGTCGTCGAGCTCTTTGACGAACCTCGGTATCTCGTTGAAGTCGTACGTCAGGTCGGCGTCGACCATGACGATGTAGTCACCGCGGGCGGCCGCGAAGCCTGCGAGGTACGCGCGGCCGTAGCCGCGACGGGGCTCGTGAACAACCGTCGCACCTGCAGCTTGAGCGAGCTCGGCGCTCCCATCGTCGGAGCCGTTGTCCGCGACGATGACCTCGCCCCGAATCTTGTTCTCGTCAAGGACGTGAAGCGCGGTCTCGACACAATGCACGATGTTTTCCGCCTCGTTCAGGCACGGAATCACCACCGAGACGAGGGGGGGATCGGCAGGCTTCGCCGGCGCGACTTCGCGCATCAGCTTGGTAACCACACTCGAGGAATAGCAGTCGGCGCGCCGCATGGCTACTAGGCGTTCGGCCAAGATTCGTGCTCCGCTTCGTCCTTTCGGGGAGGACGACGACTCGCGCTGTAGTCTCGTCCGAGGATGACTCTTGGTGTTGCCTGTGTCGGCGGGGGTTGGGTCACCCGCGAGCGGCATCTGCCTGCGCTGAAGGGCGACGGGCGGTTGCGCGTGCTCGGCGTGGTCGACAGCCATCCCGAGCGTGCCCAAGGCGCTGCCCGGGCCTTCGGGCTTCCGCACTGGGGGACGTCGCTCGATGAGAGCTGGATGAATGACGTTGACTGCCTCACCATCGGAACGCCGCCGCCGGCACATGCGGAGCTCGTCCGCTCGGCGCTCGAGCGCGGCTGGCACTGCCTGTGCGAGAAACCGTTCGCCTTACCGGCGACCGAAGCCGCTGAGCTAGTACGTGTCGCGCGTGACGCCGGGCTCGTGCTCGGGGTCGTACACAACTTCCAGTTCTCGCGGTCGGGGCAGCGCCTCTTTGATCTCGTCGAGAGCGGGCAGCTTGGCGCGGTCGAAGCCGTTTACGGCTTTCAGCTCTCGAACCCGAAGCGCCGATTGCCGCACTGGTATCAGGACCTTCCCGGGGGGCTCTTCCTCGACGAAGCTCCACACCTCCTCTATCTGATCCGCAGACTCCTCGGGCGGCTCGATCCTCGAGGCGTCGATGCTCGGCTCGGCGGAAATGAGATCCGTGACCTGAACGCGACCTTCGAGCACGCGTCGATCTGGGCCTCGCTTTCGATGGGCTTCGGCGCCTCGGTCTCGGAGTGGCAGTTCATCGTCGTTGGCACTAGTGGAGTCGCGGCGCTCGATGTCTTCCGCGACATTCTCATCGTGCTTCCCGACGACGGTTCGCATCGAGCGCGCGAGATCCTCCGCAGTTCCGCGCGCATGGTTGCCGGACACGTTGCGGGAGTAGCGTCGTCAGGCGCGCGCGTTGTAGGTCGGCGCTTGCTGTACGGCAACGACGAAGTCGTCCGTCGGTTCGTGGACTCGATCGAGGGACGTCCCGAGCGCCTCCGCTGGATGACCGGTGAAGATGGGTGCGCGATCGTGGCTTGCATGGAAGAGATCCTCGGGCGCGTCGGAATCGATGCAACCGTTCCCGCGCTGAGCTAGTAGCGGTGCGCGTCCTCCTCGTGAGCGCGAACTTCCGACCGCATGTCGGCGGGATCGAGCGCTTCACCGAGAATCTCGCGATGGGGCTGGCCCAGCGAGGTCACGAGGTCAAGGTCGTCTGCTGCCGTCACGACGACGCGCCGCCGTACGAGGAGCTCGACGGCTTTGTCGTCGATCGTGTTCGGTGCGGGTACATGCTCGATCGCCGCTTCAACGTGCCCTACCCCGTCCCTGATCCGGTACGGCTCCTCACGACTCTCCGCAGCGCAGTGGCTGAGTCGGATGTCGTTCACGTTCAGGACTCGATCTACGCGACGTCGCTGCTGGCGTTGCTCGTCGCACGCCGCCGGGGAGCTTCGAGCGTACTCACACAACACGTCGCGTTCGTCCCACAGCGCACGCGGCTGCTCGATGCCGTCGAGAGGACCGCGCTCGCGACCGTCGGCAGATGTGCGCGGCTCGCTACGGTCGTCGCCGCCCTCAACCCAGCTGTTGCAGAGTGGGTCGAACACCAGTGGGGGATTCGAGGCGTGAAGGTCATGCCGGTCGGTGTCCCCGTGGCTAACCCGACGACGCGCGACCGTGCTAAGACCCGACTGTCGTTCGGCTTGCCGCCCGAACAGTTTCTGGCGTTGTTCGTCGGTCGTGATGTACCCAAGAAGGGCCTCGACGTCTTCCTCGGTGCAACCGATCACGCCTACGAGCTCGTAGCCGTGACCGACCGGACCGACGCCGGAACTGCGGCAACGGTGCTGCCTTTCATGAGCGCCGAAAGGCTGCAAGAGCTGCTCAGCTGCGTCGATTGCTTCGTGCTCCCGTCGGAAGGTGAAGGGTTTCCGCTCACCTTGCAGGAAGCGTTCGGCCAGGGGCTGCCTGTCGTGACGACCTCCCAGCCGGGGTACGAGTACTACCTCGGGCCAGAGGATGTCCTCTACGTCGACCGGAATGCGGGTGCGGTTCGGGAGGCGCTTCGGCGGCTTGCGACAGACGACGAGTTGCGGCGTCACCTCGGCGAACGTTCGGCGAACGTTGCCAAGCGTCATTTTGGGATCGATCGATTCGTCGCTGCTTACGAGGAGCTTTATGTCTACGCGCGCGGACAATAGGCGAAGCGTTCTGCACGTGCTGCCGCATCCGGGCGCGGGAGGCGAGACGTACGTCGATGCGCTGACTGCGATGGACGGTTACAGGTTCGAGCGCCTGTGTCTCGCCTCGAGCGCGAATCCTGAGGCTGGTCGGCGTGCGATCGTCGGTCAGGTTCTTCGGGTCAATCGCGCGGCGTTTTCACACGACGTGATCCACGTAGTCGGGGAGGTGGCGAGCCTGCTCTGCCTGCCCGGTCTGGCTGCGCGCCCATCTGTCGTGAGCCCGCAGGGTCTTCACCTCTTGCGGCGCGTCGGCGGTGCGGGCAGGGGGGCAACTAAGAGGAGTCTCCGCACGATCGTTCGAGCCGCGTCGAGGACAGTGTGTTCGTCGGAAGACGAGTACGCAGAGGTGCTCCGGGTCGTCGGTCGCCATTCGGCTCGGCGGGTGCTCCTGGTTCCCAACGGGGTCAAAGTCGGTCTGCCCGTAGGTCCGGACGAAAGGGCCGCCGCGCGTGCTGAGTTCGGACTCGATGCGCGCGACGTTGCCGGGGCCTGGGTCGCGTCGTTGCACCGTCACAAGGATCCGGTGACCCCGATCCGTGCGGCGCAGGAGGTCCGCGGCAGCGGAGTTCCTCTTGTTCTGCTCGTCGTCGGCGACGGGCCGATGCGGCAGCACGTCGAAGACCTCTCCGGCGTGAGCACCAACGGGGCAGTCCGGATCCTCGGCTTTCTCAGCGACGTTCGCCGGATCCTCGTTGCGGCAGACTTCTTCGTTCTTTCGTCTCTGCGGGAGGGCCTTTCGTTCTCACTTCTCGAGGCGATGGCACTCGGGCTTCCCGCCGTCGTGTCCGACGCGGCAGCCAACGCCGAGGCGGTAGGCGATTCCGGCATCGTCGTTCCGTACGGCGACGTCGATAGGTTCGCCGGCGCCTTTCGGCGCCTGATGGATGAATTCGAGCGTGCGACGCTGGGTCGCCGAGCGCGCGAACGAGTCGAAGACCACTTTCGGGCGGAGGACATGGTTCGCCGCACCCGCGACGTCTACGACGCGGTCGTTGCATCAGGCGGCATCAGCTTGCGTAGACGACGCGGCGAAGTCGAAGGCTGTCGAGGAGGCTGATGGTCTCATCGATCGCCTCCTCCGGCGGCCGCGGTGAAGGCGACGCGTCCTTGGCGGCACGCCAACCGGCCAAGCGGCCCCGGAGAGCGCTGACGTCTCGCGACAGGAGAGCGTCCCCCACGATGACGATGCCTTCGGTGGCGAGCACGCGCGCCGCCGCACTGCTCCGCAACAGCCGATACCTGCGAAGGAAGTAGCCGCGCGCGTATCCGCCTTGGTAACGCTGCCATGCAGAGCGATTGCCTGCCGACGCCGAGCCGAGGTGAACGGCAACCGCCTCCGGCACTGCTGCGGTTTTCCATCCTGCCGCTTGGAGCCGTAACGCGAGGTCAACGTCCTCGCCATAGAACATGACGCCTTCGTCGAGCCCACCGACCTTTTCCCACGCTGTGCGCCGGTACGCGCCGCCACCGCCCGAAGGCCCCACGAGAACTGGTGACGACGAGGGAGCTTCGCTCGTCGGCCGGCCGCGAAGTCGAGGGAAGCCGGCAAGTGTCCGGTCCGCCGTGAGTCCCATGCAGTCGATTGTCTGTTCACCGGGCCGCAGGAGAAGAGCCGCGGCCGAGCCTACTCGCCGATCGCGGAAGGGTCTCGTCAGAAGTTCAAGAAAATCGGGCCGCGGCTCGACATCATTGTTGAGCAGAACGACGATGTCGCCGCTCCCCACCGCTGCGCCCCGGTTGCACGCCACCGGAAACCCGAGATTGCCTTCCATTTCAACAAGTTGGACTTCAGGAAAAGATGTGCGGATGGTTTGCCGCGTGCCATCCGTGGATGCGTTGTCCACCACGATCACGGAATGTGGAGCCGACTGCGCTCGTAGATGAGTCAGACATCGCTTGGTCAGTTCCCAGCGCTGGTACGTCGGAATGATGACGTCGATCGACAGGTTCAAGGTAAGCATCGCCCCATAGTTTTCTAGAAAGGAGACTTCTACTGAGGAACCGCCTGAAGGTTCTGATAGTGCCCGAGTGGTACCCATCGCCGAAGGATCCGGTGCTCGGCGTCTTCGTGCGTGATCAGGCGCGAGCGGTGTCCAGTCGTCATGACGTGACGGTGCTCGCACCGTCGAGCGGAGAGGCGTCGCCGGAGGTCTCGCAAGACGGCCTCCGCGTTGTTCGTCTGCCTGGGGGGAGAGGCGGCAGACGATCCGCCACCGTCGCACGGCTGCGGGGCATGAGTTCGGCCGTCGCTCGTGCACGCAGGGAGGGTCAGCCTCCCGACGTCATTCACGCGCACGTTTTTTCCGCGGGCTTCCTGGCGGTTCTGCTCGGTCGCAGGTGGCGCTTGCCGGTGGTGGTCAGCGAACACCACTCAGACTTGATCGAGGACAGGTTGTCCGCGTGGGACGCCCGCATTGCGCGCTTTACATATCGCCAAGCCGACCTCGTTTGCCCAGTCAGTCCGCTCCTCGAACGCAGCATCACGCGCCTTGAGCCTCGGGCACGTTGCGAGGTTGTCCCCAACGTCGTAGACATCGATGCCTTCGCCGCGCCGACGCGATCGCCGTCCGCGACGCCGCGTCGACGACTAATCGCTGTTGGCCTCGCGCGTCAGAAGGGCGTGCCGCACCTCTTCGAGGCGTTGCGCCTCCTGGTGCGCGAGCGGCCAGACGTCACACTCGAGATCGTTGGCGATGGGCACGAGCGCGTCTCGCTTGAGACGCAGGCAGAAGGACTCCCGGTCACCTTCGTCGGCGTGCTACCGCGGGCCGATCTCGCAGCCCGCATGCGCTCGGCGGACGTGCTCGCGATGCCCAGCGTCGTAGAGAGCTTCGGCATCGTCGCCGTAGAGGCGCTCGCCGCCGGATTGCCCGTCGTCACGACTAGTGCCTGTGGCGCAGCCGATGTCGTGGTCGCTCACGGTGGCCTCGTCGTGCCACCCGCAGATCCGCCTGCGCTAAGCGATGCGCTCGCGGTGCTTCTCGACAGCAGAGAGGGCGTTCCGGCCGCAACAATCGACGAGCTGCGCCGCGGCTATGGTCCAAAAATGATCGCTGAGCGCTGGGACGCCATCTACCGCTCTGTCGTGCGCACCGGGCACGT
Organism: Actinomycetota bacterium; assembly: GCA_030774175.1. The sequence continues at coordinate 2,566 of JALYLO010000388.1, read as the reverse complement.
TTGAGAACCGGAAGCGTGTCCGACCGTGAGCCAGTTAAGCGGCCGCTGTTTTCTGTCGCGAGTTGTTCCCACAGCGCGTTTCGAGGCGCCTGATGTGCGGAATCGCGGGTGTCGTCGGCGGCGCGCCGCCCAAGTCTGAACTCCTTGTTCGTATGGCGAGGCGCATGGCGCACCGTGGGCCTGACGGCGAAGGCACCTGGCACGACGCAGTCGCGGGGCTGGCTATCCGCCGGCTGGCGATCATCGACCTGCATGAGCGCTCAAACCAGCCGTTGCATTTCGGCCCGTGGCACCTCGTCTTCAACGGCGAGATTTACAACTACCTCGAACTCCGCGACGAGTTGCGGCGCCTGGGGCACGAGTTTGTGACCGAAGGCGATGGTGAGGTTCTGCTTCACGCGTGGGCGCAGTGGGAGGACAGTGCGCTCGAGCGTTTCAACGGCATGTTCGCTTTCGCCCTGTGGCACGACGAAAGGCGTGAGCTCGTGTGCGCATGCGACCCATTCGGAGAAAAACCGCTCTTCTGGTCGCAGGCCGGCGAGCGGCTCGTATTCGCATCGGATGTGCGAGCGGTCCTCCAAGCGCGCCCAGACCTCGGTAGACCTCACGATGAGGCGCTCGGTCCGTACCTCGGCCGCGGTGTGATGCCACCGATCGATGAGAGTTTTTTTGGCGGGATCCATCGCCTGCCGGGGGCGCACATCCTGCGTTTCAGCGCCGGCGTCGCGGACGTACGCCGGTACTGGAGTCCTCGCCGAGTCGACGTTCCGGCGGGCTACGGCGAGGCGGTCGAAGGCTTGTGCGAACTGCTCACGGACTCGATCCGTCTGAGGCTGCGAGCTGATGTTCCCGTGGGCACCTCCCTGAGCGGAGGTCTTGACTCCTCGGCGATCGTCTCGCTCGCCGGACGCATCGCGGGTGACCACACGCGGCATGCCTTCACCGCCCGCTTCCCCGGCTTCGAACGCGACGAATGGCGTTACGCGGATGCGGTCGCACATGCAGCCGGGGTAGGGGAGCACCATGCGGTCGAGCCGACTGCAGCAGATTTGCTGCTTGAGCTAGACACGCTCGTACGTTTTCAGGAGGAGCCGTTCGGGTCGACCAGCATCTACGCGCAGTGGCAGGTGATGCGCGCGGCCCGCGACGCGGGCGTGATCGTGCTGTTGGATGGCCAGGGCGGCGATGAGTTGTTTGCCGGCTATGCCGGCTCCAACGGCTGGGCGCTACGTTCGGAAGGGCCGTTCTCGGTCGCGCGTGGCCTTGTGTCCGCACGCGACCGTGGCGCAGTGCTTCGAGCGCTGGGGTCCGAGGAGTTGCCGGCATCGGTGGTCCGCTGGTACCGGCGTCGCGAGGTGACGCCTTATGCCGCAGCCGATGTTGGTGAGGCTGCTGTGCGTGCCATTACCCCATCCATGAGGGGAGACGGGCTGAGTGGCCCGCTCTCCCGGGAGCTCCTCCGGCAGAGCTTCCACACGACCATTCCAGCACTTCTTCGTTACGCCGATCGCAGTTCAATGGCCTTCAGCCGGGAGGTGCGCCTCCCGTACCTCGACCGCAGGGTGGCGGAATATGCGTACTCGTTGCCGCCGGACTTCCTTTACCGCGACGGGGTGACGAAGGCGGTTCTTCGCGAGGCGGTGCGAGGGCTCGTGCCCGACGTGGTGCTTGCCCGCCGGGACAAGGTCGGGTACGAGACTCCGCAGGCGCGCTGGCTGTCCGAGCCCGCATCGGTCGCGCGCGTCGCAGAGGTGTTGCTGGACTCGCGGGCCCGTACACGCGGCCTGTACGACACCCGAACGATCGAGGCGGACGTACGCGTGGGTCGGTGGCGTGACACCGATGGAATCTGGCGAGCGCTCAATCTCGAGCTGTGGCTGGGAGCTTTTGAGGGCGCCGCACCCGACGACACCACGTCGGTAGGCGTGGCATGACGCCGCGCCGCTTCCTCATAGTTTCCCACTTCCATCCGCCGAGTCCCGGAGCCGGTGGCACTAGATGGGCCGCAATGGCTAGACATCTGCGACGCCTCGGGCACGAGGTCACGGTCGTGGCCTGCGACGCCTGGGGTCGCTTGCCCGACGACGCGGAGCTCGATGTTGTGCGCGTCGGCGACCTCAGGTCGGCCCGCCCGCTCCGTCGACTGCTGCGACGGGGGAAGCTGCTTGTGGCAGGAGACGAAGGGACGCTGGAAGCTCCGCCGACCGCGCTCCTCACGAAGGTGTTCGTGCCTGACATGCATGTGGTCACTTGGCTGCCGGGCCTGCTGGTTGCCCTCCGCCGGCTCGTCGACCGCGACGCAATCGACTGCTTGGTAACGACGTCGCCGCCTGAGACCGCACACGTGGCCGGCCTCATGCTCGGCGCGCGGCGACCTGCGTGGATCGCCGACTTTCGCGACGGTTGGACCTTCGAGCCGTGGCGTGACCCGTTCCCGACGTCTGCACAGCGGACACTCGACACCTGGCTCGAGCGGCGCGTGGCGCAGGCGGCTCAGGTGACGATCGGGGCGACGCGGCCGATCGCCGAGGATCTCGCGCGGCGACTGGGCGCGCGTGCGGCGTGG
>JALYLO010000387.1 GCA_030774175.1 Actinomycetota bacterium | reverse complement strand
TGTGTAGCCGTGCATCGCGTCGAAGAGGTTGGCGGCCTCGCGCTCGAGCACCGCGTCCCACCGCCGCGCGTGCTCGTCCTCATCCAAGTCGTCGGGAATCGCGGCGACCGCTCGGTCGGCGGCGAGTGCTTCCGCGACGCTCCACAGGTCGGTCGCCTCGAGGCAGAGCGCGAGCGCCTCGGTCGGATCGGCGGGCTCTCGATCGTTCTCGAACAGCCACAGCACGAACGTGTCCGGCAACCGCTCCTCCGCCAGCGCCGCCGCGACCGCCCCGACGAGCACAACCGTCTCCGCTGCGACCTCGTCCCGGACGCCGGCCACGAGGCTCGCCCACACCTGCGGGAACCAGCGCGCGGACGAACGGGAGATCCGCTTGCGCTCCGGCTCGCTCAGCGATCCGACGCCTCCCTCCACGAGTGTCCGCGTGGGCGATTCAGCCCGATGAGCGGTGAGCCAGTCCTAACGCGCGCACCGGATGGTTCTGTGGCAAGATCTGCACCGGGCGCGGGTGCCGTGTCCGATCCGAAGCACGGAGCGGGAGATGGAAGCTCCGCCGCGCAGGAACGCCGCTCGACGGCCGACAGAGTCGCTCTCCACTTGACCGGCACCCGCGCCTCTACCTCCCGGAGTTACCGCGCCGCTCCCGCCTCTTCCACGAAGCGGCAGAGCGCGTTCACCATTCGCATCTGCTCGATCGTGCGGCAGCGGGCGCGAGATCGCAACGCTCAGACGGTTCCGCGAGAACACAGAGGATCTTGGCGGCCTTTCAACGGGCGATGATCTGGAGCGGATGGGATCAGGCCGCGACGGACCTGCCGCCGGCGGGCTCGAGGGCGCTGCCGTCGAACAGTGGGCGCGCACGCTCGATCCCCAGCCGCCCCGCGACCAGTTCGTACGCCCAGTCGAGCTCCGGCGGGCGGCTGTCGCGATGCGAATCGCTCGCCACCAGATCGCCGAATCCCAGCTCGAGCAGTCGCCATGCCGTCTCGCGCGACTGCGGCCCATGACGGCCGTCGAGGCTCAGCGCGTTCAGCGCGAGCAGCCAGCCGCGCTCGCGGAAGGGGGCCACCCGCTGCGGGTCGGCCGCGATCTCGAGACAGCGTTCAGGATGCGCGAGCACCGGCTGCAGCCCGGCCAGCTCAGCGCGCTCGGCCTCGGCCCACACGAGCCCCAGCGGGTCCGGCTCGGGGGTCCAGAAACCGGGGAACTCGATCAGGTAGCCGCCGCTGCCGCTCAATCCGAACTCGCGCACGTCGGCGGAGGCGGGCAGGGCGCCCGGGTAGATCTCGAAGCCCCGGCGCAGGTCGAGCCCGAACGTCGCACACTGCGCGCGCATCACCGGAAACGCCGCGCCGTAGAGCGCGCGCCGTTCCGCCGTCAGCGGGTAGTGGTCCCAGCCGGCGTGCACGTGCGGCGTCGCGTAGAGGACGCGCGTCCCGTGGCGCACAGCCTGCCGGCAGAGCTCGAGGCCCTCGTCGATCGTGCGCACGCCGTCGTCGCCCGACGGGACGAGATGGGAGTGCACGTCAACGATCCACGGCTTGGCCACTCCTTCCAGGATGCCGAACCTCCCCCTCGTGACGGAGGAACTCGCGTTCGTGCACGTTCCGGCAGCGGCCCGGCGGCTGGAAGTGTGGGTGTGGGGAGGGCCGCTCCGCCCTCCCCGCACCGGTGTTACGGCAAGGCCACCCTCGCGACGATTTGCTGCTGGTAGTTGCTCGGGTTTTGCCCGTAGTCGTAGGTCGAGATCGAGGTCGTGTAGGCGTAGCCGCCGCCGAAATCGAGCCCGAAGTAGTCGCCCAAGAATGTGCTCGACCCGCAGACGCAGAAGCGCTTGGGCGCGTTCAGCTGCGGATCCCAGGTGAATTGCGACAGCCGGATGTTCTGCCCGATCGGGGTGAGATTCGCCGTGTAGAACTGAATCGCGGTGTTGATGCAGAAGTTGCGCTTCCCGGCCGGCGCGAGCGGGTCGAACTGCACGCCCGAGGCCGGAGCGCTCGGACAGCCGAGCCGCCGGTCGTAGAAGACGACGGCGACCGTACCGCCGGGCGCGACCTCGACGCGTGGCTGCAATGCCTCCGCGTCGTCGGGCCCGTCGTTGACACGGATCGGCTCGCTCCAGGTCACGCCGCCGTCGAGCGAACCCGTGAGATACACCCGGGAGAGCCCGTCCCGGTCCTCGTTCTCGTAGGAGACGTAGAGCGGCCAGTGGCCGTTCACCTGCTTCGTGCCGAGCCCGAACGAATTGACGATCCCTTCGGTGAAGGTCGTGTTCAGGTACGTCGGGGTCAGCACGCTCGGGGCAACCAGGGTCGGCCCCTGCCAGGTGATGCCGCCATCCTTCGACGAGATCAGATAGATCGCGTTGTTGAGGAAGCCCTTCGCGACCGGATTGTTCGTAACCGTGGTGTAGACCGTCCCGTCCGGTGCGACGTGCGGCAGCAGGTAGGTGTCAAACGGATGGCCCGGGATCGTCGGCAGCACCTGCGGCGCCGACCAGTCCGTGTGCGTCCCGTCCGCACGCGCGTCCGCGTAGGAAACGAGGATCCTCGACGGGTTGAGCACGAACTGCGTGAACATCGCGTAGACCCGCCCGAAGTGGGGGCTGAGCGGGTTCGTGTCGATCGCGATCCACTGCTTGTCCGGCGTGTTCGTGTCGGCGTTCGGCACGGTGAAGACGAAATCCGGGTGCCCGTTGTGGCTCGTGATCCAGTTCGTCGCCGACTGTTGGGCGGAAGGCTCAGCCGGGTGCACGGCTACTGAGATCGCCTCCGGCGGCTGCGCCGGGTTCGCCTGCTTCGAGCCGTTGTTATAGACGTGCCCGCCCGACTTCGAGTAGACGAACTCGTAGGGTAGGAGCAACGAGTAGAAGTTCCCCCACGGGTCGAAGGCGCCGACCGGGTCGGTGTTGTCCGTCCAGCCCTCGTAGCCGGGCACGTGGCCCTGCACGGGCCAAGTCGTGCCGCCGTCCCAGGACTCGTAGAAGCCGTTCAGGTGGTTGTAGCCCTCCGCGCTGACGAACCACTTGCTCTGCCCGATCAGGTGCAGCGGGTTGGCCGGGTCGACGCGAATGTCCGACTCGGAGTGGTCCTTCACAAGCAGCGGCTGGTTGTCAACGTC
>JALYLO010000386.1 GCA_030774175.1 Actinomycetota bacterium | reverse complement strand
CGGCGACATCGAGCAGCTTGTCCCACTCGCCGAGGTCGAACAGCGTCCAGACCGTGTGCGCCTTCCCCCAGAGCACCCACCCGACGAGGCCACGCCGCTCGCCGATCTCGATGCCGGCTCTGAAGATCTCGTGCGCGGCTGCAGAGCCGTCGAGGTAGAGCACAAACGAGCCGAGGTTGTTGTGGGAGCGGACGATCTCGTGACCAACGCCGATCTCGCGCGCCCGCCGTCTCGCCTCGTACAGGTCGTCCAGGCCGCCCCAGTCGCCGAGACTGCAGCGCGAGCTGCCACGCGTCTGGAGCGCGAGCACGATCTGCTCGTCCATCTCGAGCTTGCTCGCGAGAGCGAGGGTCTTCTCGGAGAACGCGAGGCACTCGTCGTCGTCCCCGGCCAGCATGTGGTCACGCGCGAGCTGCCCGTACGCCCGCACGAGCTCAGGCCCCGGCGCCTCGCGCTCCAGCATCTCGACGGCCTCGTGCAGGAGGTCCCACGCGCGCCGCGTCTCGCCGCGAAACTTCAGCGCAGTCGCGACGCGCACCATCGCCTCGCCCTCCCCGAGCGGGTTGCCGCGTGCGCGTGAGGCGTCGATCGCCTCGTGGCAGTAGCGCTCGGCCTCCGTCAGACGGCCGCCGAGCCACGCCGCGTCCGCCGCCTTTCCGAGGATCCGGGCGCGCTCGGGATGTCCGGCGGCGACGTGCTCGAGGGCCTGCCGGTAGTACTCCTCGGCACGGCGCACGTCGAGGGGGAACGCGCGGTCGCCGGCCATCACGAGGAAGCGCCCCGTCGGCTCCTCGAGCTCGCGCGCCTGCGCGTCGTCACCGGCCGCGCGCGCCAGCTCGAGCGCCTGGCGGTAGTGGTAGGCGAGGAACTCCGCGTGGTCCGTGACGCGCTCTTTCGAGATCCGCTCGATCCACGCGGCAGCAGACCGGTGGTGGCCCGCGCGCGCGGCGCGGGGGATCTGGTTGTACGCAACGTCGCGAACGAGCGCGTGCCAGAAGGTGTACTCCTCCTGATTCTGGACCGACGAACTGCGCACCGGGCGGACAAACTCTCGGCGCGCGAGCTCGTGCAGGCCCTCGCGCACCGCCTGGTCGTCGGCGTCGAGCATGGACGCGACGGCCCCGGTCCAGAAGGTTCGCCCGATGACCGCCGCACTCTGGATGAGCAACTTACGCTCCGGGCTCAGCGTGTCCAGACGCGCCGCGATCAACCCCTGAACCGTCTCGGGAACCGGGATCTCTGCTCCAAGCGCGACGGCGGCGACGGGCTCGCGCCGCCCGAGGAACCCACGGTCGAGCAGCATGCGGACGAACTCTTCCGCGTAGAGCGGATTGCCACCGGCGCGCTCGAGCAGGATCGCACGCGTATCCGCCGGCAGCGCCGCTTGCGACGACAGGGTGTCGACGAGCTCCGCGGTCTCCGCCTCTGTCAGCGGCGAAAGCGTGAGCATCGACGCGTTTCGCTTGCCGCTCCCCCAGTCGAGATCGCGCTCGTAGAGCTCGGGCCGCGCGGTGCAGACGACGAGGAGCGGGACGCCGCTACCCCACTCGACCAGATGGTCCAGGAACGCCAGCAGCGCGGCGTCCGCCCAGTGGACGTCCTCGACGACCAGCACGAATGGCGTCCGCGCCGCGATCGCCTCGAGGAAGCGCCGCCACGCCGTGAACGACTCCTCCCGGTCCGCCGCCTGCGCCCCCTCCGCGCCGACGAGGACGCCGAGCCGCGCGACGAACCACGACCGGTCGTCGCCGTCGTCGACGACGTCGGCGACCGCTGCCGCCAGCTTCTTCGCTACCTCTTCCGGGCTGTCGGACTCGAGGATCCCGGCGTGCGACTTCACGATCTCGCCGAGCGCCCAGAACGTCACACCTTCTCCGTAGGAGACGCAGCGGCCTCGGCGCCACATGACGTCGTCGCCGCTCACGGAAAGGGTGCGACGCAACTCGGCAACGAGCCGGCTCTTTCCGACCCCCGCCTCCCCCGCAACCGTCACGAGCTGCACCGACTTCTCGCGCAGTGTCCGCGCGAATGTCTGTGTCAGCAGCGCGAGGTCCTGCTCGCGACCGATGAACGGCGCGCGGTGCGTCGGCTCGACGGGCCGGAGTCGCAGCGCCGTCGCGCGCCAGGCAGAGACCGGCTCCGCCTTCCCTTTCACCGTCGCCGGTTCGAGCTCCTCGTACTCCACTCGCTCTCGCGTCGCGCGGTAGGTTGTCTCGCCCACAACCACCGTGCCGACCGGCGCCGCCTGCTGCAGACGCGCAGCCGTGTTGACGACATCTCCGGTGACGATGATGTCGCCCTCTTCGGCACGCGCGCTGAGGTCGACGATCACCTCGCCCGTGTTCACGCCGACGCGGAGCGCGAGCGGGAAATCGGAGCGCCGGGAGTTGAGCTCCTCGATCGCGGAGAGGATGCGAAGCGCCGCGGTAACGGCGCGCTCGGGATCATCCTCGTGAGCGACCGGCACTCCGAATACAGCCATCACGGCGTCGCCGATGAACTTCTCGACGGTGCCGCCGAGATGTTCGAGCTCCGTCCGGACGCGCTCCAGGTACGGAGCCAGAGACGCCCGGACGTCCTCGGGATCCATCTTCTCGGCTCGCTGCGTGAACCCAACGAGGTCGGCGAAGAGCACCGTGACCACCTTTCGCTCCTCGCGTCGGGAGGCGCCGGCCTCGAGCGGCGCTCCACACGCAAAACAGAAGTGCGCGACCGCCGGGTTGTCCTGGCCGCAACGGTGGCAAATCGCCATGGGGTGAAGCGTACGGCCGGGGCCGCTGACCTTCTAGTTGTAGTTCCTGATATGGAGCAAAGAGTCAAGGGGTGCGGCTGGGGTTGATGGGCTTGCCCGCGCGCTCGAGCAGCGGATGGCCCTGGGCAGCGACGGTGGATCAGACTGATATTGGGCACGGCGTGCATTCGCTGGGCGGGTGGTCGAGTACCTCGCGCGTGCCGTCTACATCGAGCTTTTGTGAAAAACGCCGCTTGAGGGCTTTGCAGGAGCCGCTTTGGGCACGCGGCGTTGCTGTCGCGGTTCGGCTCTTCCGCGACAACGGCAAGCCGCGAAGTTGCCGAGCGCGGGGACTGAAACTGGCTTCAAACCGCGGTGCCGTTTTTCGCCGGCGAACGTAACCTGTGCCTAGGCGACGAAACAGACGGAAGCTGGCAGCCGCTGTTGCCTGCTCCGGCACCAGGACACCCCTCCGGAGCCGTATTTGG
>JALYLO010000385.1 GCA_030774175.1 Actinomycetota bacterium | reverse complement strand
GGCCGAGAGCGCGTGCGGTCGCGCGGCCGGCGTCGGTCAGGCGCCGCAGCTCGTCCGGGTCGCCCGGCGCTGCTTCGGCGTGACGGACGAGGAAGACGCGCACGGGCCAAGACTAGACGGGTTATCCACTCCTTAGCGCAGCGCGGCCGCGACGTCCCCGAGCCGCGCGACCATCTCGACGTCTTCGTGCACGAGATGCTGCAGCAGCACGCGCTCGACGCCGACCGCCTCGTACTCCCGCAGCCGCTCGGCGACCTCCTCGACGGTGCCCGCGATCGGCGGGGAGTCGTTGCCGGTCAGCGTCCTGAACGCGGCGAGGCGTTCGCGCACCTCTGCCCGGTCGCTGCCGACGACGCAGCCGGTCATCATCGAGAAGCGCAGCCGTGCTCTCCCGGCAGCGGTCGCGGCCTCGTCGAGCAGGCGCTTGCGCTCCCGCGCCTCGTCAACGGTCGGCCAGACCGTGTTGTACTCATCGGCGTGCGCGACGGCGGCGCGGACGGTGCGCGGCTTCGCGGAGCCGCCGACGATGATCGGTGGACGGGGGTGCTGCAGCGGCTTCGGCTGGATGTCGGGTGCCTCGGTCCACTGGCGGACGATCTCGGCGAGCTGCCGGTCGAGCTCGTCGAGCCGCTCGCGCATCGGCGGGAAGGCGAGGCCGTAGGTCGTATGCTCGGCTTCGAACCAGCCGGCACCGAGGCCGAGCTCGACTCGCCCGCGGGAGATGTGGTCGACGGTGGCGACCATCTTCGCGAGCACGGAGACGCGCCGGAACGTCACGGGCGAGACCATCGTCCCGAGCCTGAGTCGCTCGGTAACGGCGGCCAGTCCGGCAAGCGTTGCCCACGCGTCGAGTGCGCCGGCCGGCTCGCCGCGGACGATCGACCGGTAGTGGTCGGAGCGGAAGAGCCCTTCGAGCTGCACATCCTCGGCCGCGCGCGCGAGTGCGACCCACTGGTCCCAGGAGACGCCTTCCTGGCCCTCGATCATCAGGCAGACGCGCATTACTCGGGCGTCACGTACGCCGCCGTCAGCCCGCCGTCGACGAGGAACGTCGAGCCGGTGACGTATGACGCATCGTCGGAGGCGAGGAAGAGCGCTCCGTTGACGACCTCGCGCGGCTTGGCAAGACGGCCGGTCGGCCAGTGCGCGCGCCGCCGCTCGAGCGCCGCTGGGTCGTCGCCGAAGATCGAGAGCAGGAGCGGCGTCTCGACAGGCCCGGGGCAGAGCGCGTTCACGCGGATGTTCTCACGCGCGAACTGCACCGCGAGCTCGCGCGACATCGACAGCACGGCGCCCTTCGACGCGCTGTACGAGATCTGGCTCGTGGCGGCGCCGACGATCGCGACGAAGCTCGCCACGTTGATCACGCTGCCGCCGCCGCGCTTCTGCAGGTGCGGGATGCCGTGCTTGCAGCAGAGGAAGACGCCTCTCGTATTGACCGCCTGCACGCGGTCCCACGCCTCGACGCTCGTGTCGAGCACGGACGCGTCGTCGCTCGGCGAGATACCGGCGTTGTTGTAGAGGACGTCGTTGCCGCCGTAGTGCGCGGCCGTCGCGTCGATCATCGCCTTCACGCTCGCCTCGTCCCCGACGTCGACCTGGTGCGCGAACGCGTCGCCGCACTGCTCGACGGTCTCCTCCGCCGCTTCGAGGTTGACATCGGCGGCACAGACCTTCGCGCCCTCCTCGGTGAAGAGGATCGCGGCGTCGCGGCCCATGCCGCCCCCCGCGCCGGTGATCACGCAGACCTTGCCGTCGAGACGACCCATCAGCCCTCCGTCGAGTAGTAGACGTTCTTGACCTCCGAGTAGCCGTCGAGCCCGTGCAGGCCGAGCTCGCGGCCGAAGCCGGACTGCTTGAAGCCGCCGAACGGCGTCGACACGCGCACCGAGCTGTTCGAGTTGATGCTGAGGACGCCGCTCTCGAGCGCGCGTGCGACGCGAAGCGCGCGCGCACCGTTCTCGGTCCAGATCGACCCGGAGAGACCGTAGGGCGTGTCGTTGGCGATGCGGATCGCGTCGGCCTCATCGTCGAACGGGATCAGTGCGGCGACGGGCCCGAACACCTCTTCGCGCGCGACTCGGTCGTCGTTGGATGCCTCGACGAGCGTGCACGGAAACCAGAAGCCGGGGCCCTCGGGCACCTCGCCCCGGAAGAGCGGCTCCGTTTCGACGAAGCTTGCGACAGTCTCGCGGTGCTGGGCCGTGATCAGCGGTCCCATCTCGGTCGACTCGTCGGCGGGGTCGCCGACCTGCACGGCGCGGGTGGCAGAGACGAGCAGCTCGGCGAAACGGTCGTAGACGGCTCGCTCGACGAGGATTCGCGAGCGTGCGCAGCAGTCCTGGCCGGCATTGTCTAAGACGGCGTACGGCGCGGCAGCCGCGGCGCGTTCGAGGTCGGCGTCGGCGAAGACGACGTTCGCAGACTTGCCGCCGAGCTCGAGCGTCACGCGCTTGATCGTCGCTGCGGCTCCTCGCATCACCTCGCGGCCGACCTCGGTCGAGCCGGTGAAGCCGATCTTGGCGATGTCCGGGTGCTCGACCAGGCGCCGTCCCACGACGGAGCCCTTGCCGACCAGCACGTTCACGACGCCCTCCGGGATTCCGGCTTCGAGGACGAGCTCGGCGAGCCTCAGGGCCGAGAGCGGCGTGAGCTCGGCGGGTTTCAGCACGATTGTGTTGCCGCAGGCCAGCGCCGGGCCGAGCTTCCACGAGGCGATGTTCAGCGGGAAGTTCCAGGGGACGATGAGCCCGACGACACCGAGCGGCTCACGGAACGTCATGTCGACGCCGCCCGCGACGGGGATCGTCTCGCCGTGGCGCTTGTCGACGGCGCCTGCGTAGAAGTGGAAGACGTCGGCGACCATGCCGATCTCGCCGCGCGCCGACGAGATCGGCTTGCCGGTGTTGTGCGACTCGATCTGGGAGAGCTCTTCGTGGTGCTCCTCGACGAGCGTCGCGAGCCGGCGGAGCAGGCGGCCACGCTCGGCGGGAGAGACCGCACGCCAGCCGGGGTAGGCCGCGCGGGCGCGGGCGACCGCCGCGTCGGCCTCCTCGATCCCGGCCGAGTCGAGCGTCGCAATCGTCTCCTCGGTCGCGGGGTTGACGACGTCGACACTCATACCACCGATCTAACCACGCATGGACGTAGCCTGGTCACTTGGTCTGACCAAGGGCCGTGTCCGGAGTGGCTACGAGGTTCGCCTGCTGCGGTACTCGGCGGCCTCGGCGACGAGCGCTTCGAAGAGCGCCAGGTCATCGCCTTCTTCGGGATGCCAGAGGACTCCAAGGGTGAAGCGGCGGTCCGGGTCCTCCAGCGCTTCGATCGTGCCGTCCTGGGCTTGCGCCGCCTCGCGGAGGCCGGTGCCGAGCTTGCCGTAGCCCTGATGGTGATGCGACTTCACCGCGCTGCGGCGCCCAACGACCGAGGCGAGTTTCGTGCCGTCGAGCACGTCAACCTCGTGCTCTGCGAATACGCCCGGCGTGTGCTTGTGCGTGTCGGCGGCGACGCGGTCCGGGACGTGCTGCTCGAGGCCGCCGCCGAGCGCGACGTTCAGCACCTGCGAGCCCCGGCAGATCGCGAGCAGTGGCACGTCGCGCGCGAGCGCCAACCGCATCAGGTCGAGCTCGAAGTCGTCGCGCTCACGCACGACGCCGACCGTCTCCGCGTGTGCTTCTTCGCCGTAGAGCTCGGGGTCGAGATCCGAGCCGCCCGAGAAGACGAGACCGTCCAGCGCGTCGAGCGCCTCCTCCGCGGCCGCACCCGGTGGAACGAGCAGAGGGACGCCGCCCGCCCGCACGACCGAGCGGACGTATGCCGCCGGCACGAGCGCCGCGTCGAGGTCCCAGACGCCGAAGGCCGCGCGTGTCAGGTAGGTCGTGATACCGACGACCGGCTTGGAGCCTCTACCCACGCTCGTACAGCCGCTCGCGCTCCCACGAGGTCACGACCCGGTCGAAGAGCCCCTGCTCGGTGCGGGCGTAATTGAGGTAGTGGTCGACGACTTCGTCGCCGAGCGCCGGCCGGGCCATCGAGCCGTGATCGAGCGCCGCGATCGCCTCGCGCAGCGACGACGGGAAGCGATCGGCCGACGACTCGTACGCGTTTCCCTCGAGGGCGGGCGGAAGCTCCAGCTCGTTTTCGAGCCCGTACAGTCCGGCAGCGATCGTCGCCGCGAATGCCAGGTACGGGTTGACGTCGCCACCTGGAATCCGCGACTCGACGCGCATCCCGGTTCCCGCGCCCACGATGCGGAAGCCGCAGGTGCGGTTGTCGCGCCCCCAGGCGAGCGTGGTCGGCGCCCAGGTCCCCGCCGCGAACCGCTTGTACGAATTGATGTTCGGCGCGAAGAAGAGGGCGAGTTCGCGTCCGCACGCGATCTGCCCCGCGAGGTACCGGCGAAAGACGTCGCTCTCGCCGTCGAACGCGCTCGCGCCGTCGCGCCACAGCGACGAATGGATGTGGCACGACGACCCGATCCACGTGTGATCGGGCTTCGCCATGAAGGTGATCGAGCAGCCGTTCTGAAACGCAATCTCCTTTGCGCCGTTCTTGTAGACGACGTGGTTGTCGGCCATCTGGAGTGCATCGGAGTAGCGGAAGTTGATCTCCTGCTGCCCCGGCCACGCCTCGCCCTTCGACGTCTCGACGCGGATGCCGGCTCCCTGCATCCCGTTGCGGATCTGCCGCATCAGCGGCTCGTCGTAGCTCGTCGCGAGGATGTGGTAGTCGAGGATGTAGGGGACGGACGGCGTCAGGTCTCGGTAGTTCTTCGCGTGTGCCTCCTGATAGGTCTCGCGGAGCAGGTAGAACTCGAGCTCCGAGCCGACCATCACCTCGAACCCGAGTGACCGCGCGCGCTCGACCTGCGCGCGCAGCACCTGACGCGGGGACGGCCGAACGGGGGTGCCGTCGCTCCACGCGACGTCGCAGAGCACGAGGGCAGTCGCCTCGAGCCACGGGATCCGGCGCAGCGTCTGGAGGTCCGGCGCGAGTTCGAAGTCGCCGTAGCCACGCTCCCAAGACGCGATCTCGTAGCCGGGCACAGGCTCCATCTCCATGTCGAGCGCCAGCAGGTAGTTGCACCCCTCGGTCCCGTGCCCGTGCTCCACCTGCTCCAGGAAGAAATCGCGATGCAGCCGCTTGCCGAGCAGCCGTCCCTGCATGTCGGTGAACGCCATGATCACCGTGTCGATCGACTGGTCGCCTCGCAGCTCGTCGAGCGTCAGCA
>JALYLO010000384.1 GCA_030774175.1 Actinomycetota bacterium | reverse complement strand
GCGCCCGCGGCCCCCGCCGCCCCTGAGCCCGCGACTCAGCCGGCCGCTGATGCCTCCGAGGCTGCGGCGAGCGAAGGCGCCGCTGCGCCCGAGTCGGCTCCTCCTGCAGCAGCGCCCGAGCCGGCTCCTCCTACGGCCGCTCCCGCGCCGTCCGAATCCAACGGCAAGTCGTTCGTCTCGCCGGTGGTCGCACGGATCGCTGCCGAGCACGGCATCGACCCGTCGCAGGTGCCCGGAACGGGCAACGGCGGGCGGGTGACGAAGAAGGACATCCAGGCCTTCATCGAGTCCGGCAAACCGGCCACGATCAAGGCTAGTGAGGCGGAGCCCGCGGCCGCCTCGCAGCCTCTGCCCGCCGCGCAGCCTGCTTCCCCTGCGCCGCCTGCCCAGACACCCGCGGCCGCAGCCTCTGCTCCCGCGCCCGCCGATACACCGGCAGCCGCACCTCAGCCGGCGCCCGCTAGCCAGGAGCTGCAGGCTCCTGGCACTGGCGAGAGCTTCGAGCCCGTGTCGGCGATGCGCCGCGGGATCGCGGAGCACATGCGCCGCTCGCTCGACACCTCGGCGCACGTGACGAGCGCGATCGAGGTCGACATGTCGAGGGTTGTCACGATCCGCGAGAAGCTGAAGAGGGAGTACTCCTCGGCGTACGGCGTCAACCCGACGTACCTGGCGTTCGTCGCGCGTGCGACCACCGAGACGCTCCGCGACTATCCATGGGTGAACGGCGAGCTTCGCGGGGAGAAGATCGTCACCCGGAGCTATGTCAACCTCGGCTTCGCGGTCGAGCTCGCGGACGGCAAGGGCCTGATCGTCCCGGTCGTGAAGAACGCGGAGACGCTCAACCTGCTCGGCATGGCGAAGGGGATCGCCGAAATCGCGAAGCGTGCGCGCGACAAGCAGCTGACGCCCGACGACGTCGTCGGCGGCACGTTCACGATCACGAACCCGGGCGGCTACGGCACGTTCCACGGCACGCCCGTGATCAGCCAGCCGCAGGCCGGCATCCTCGGGACGTACGCGATCGTAAAGCGGCCGTGGGTGATCACCGACGACTACGGCGCCGACGCGATCGCGATCCGGTCGATCATGAACATCACCCTCACGTACGACCATCGCCTCGTTGACGGCGCCTACGCCGGCCGCTTCCTCCGCGACCTGCGTGAGCGCTTGCAGACGTGGGGCGAGTCCGATTACTAAAACCGCGCAACTCCTCAACCTGGGCACAGTCGACTATCGCGAGGCCTGGGAGTTGCAGCGCTCGCTCGCGGAGGCGGTCGGGCGTGGGTCGATTCCCGACACGGTGCTCTTCCTCGAGCACCCGCCGACGATCACCCTCGGCCGGCGCACCGAGGTGGGCGAGGTGCACGTGCCCGAAGGCGCTCAGGTCGACGTGGTCGAGGTCGACCGCGGCGGCAAGTCGACCTACCACGCGCCCGGTCAGCTCGTCTGCTACCCGATCCTCGACCTGACGCGACACGGGCAGGACGTGCAGCGCTACTGCCGCGAGATCGAGGAGGCGCTGATCGCCACGATTGCCACGTTCGACGTCACGGCCACCCGCCTCGACGGGCTCACCGGCGTCTGGCTCGAGAGCCCGCCGCGGAAGATCGCGTCGATCGGCATCCACCTGACGAAGTGGGTCTCGACGCACGGCTACGCCTTGAACGTCGACCTCGACCCGTCGCCGTTCACCGACTGGATCACCGCGTGCGGCCTCGAAGGCTCTCGGTTCACCTCGCTGGCGGCGGAGCTCGGACGGCCCGTGTCGGTCGACGAGGTGCGCCCCGCAGCCGCACAGGCCTTCGCAGACGTCTTCGACGTCGCGTTCGAGGAGCTGCCGGCCGGGGATCCCGAGCTGCGCCAGCACGACCAGGCTGCCGCCCGAACCTGACTCGCACAGCCTGACCCCGCCCGAGCCGCGACACGCCCACCGGCTCACCTGTCACAAACCGCCCGGAGAAGCCACGCCCACCGAGCCCCTGTCTGGTGGCAGCCACCCAGACAGATGATCCACAGCGCGGACATGTCCGGGGGCCTGATCGAGGCGGCCGGCGGACCGGATCGCCGTCCGCTTCGGACCAAACCTGGGGATGGATGACAACGCGTGGGACATGTCCGCGCTCGTGTCACGAACCGGCGACTCAGGGAGCCGGCGGCTTCGACCACTTCGCGCGGGGGCGCTCCGCACGGGCCAGCCGGTCGAGACCGTCGAGCAGAGCCTCCGGCTCGTCCCCGACGGCGATCGCGCTCAGGTCGGACTCGCGGACGAACCCCTCGTCGGTGGCGTGCCGGGCGAGGGCGATCAGCGGCCGCCAGTAGCCCGCCACGTCGAGGAGACCGATCGGCTTGGCGTGCAGGCCGAGCTGTGACCACGTCAGCTGCTCGAGCAGCTCGTCGAGCGTCCCGAAGCCCCCGGGCAGCGCCACGAACCCGTCCGCGAGATCCGCCATCAGCGCCTTGCGCTCGTGGAGTGACCCGACCACGTGCAGCTCGGTGAGCCCACCGTGCGCGAGCTCCCGGTCGACGAGCTCCTGCGGGATCACGCCGATCACCGACCCGCCGCCGGCGAGCGCCGCGTCCGCCACAGCGCCCATCAGGCCCACGCGGCCGCCGCCGTAGACGAGGCCCAGCCCGCGGCCCGCGAGCGCAGTTCCGACAGCGCGTGCGGCCTCGGCATACGCGGGCGACCGCCCGCTCGAGGCCCCAGCGAAGACGCACACCCGCCGCACTGACCAAGCCGACACTGACGCGAGCCTAGCCGCGTTCACTACCGTGACCGCATGCCACGTCCGTTCATGATCTCCACCGACGCGCCGGCCGAACGTCCCAGTGACCCCGCGGTGCGCCGCGCGAACCTGACCCGGATCTTCGCCCTCTTCCGCCCCTACCGATTGCGACTTGGCGCGGTGCTCGGGCTGATCCTCTTCTCGGCCGCGCTCGGAGTCGTGCCCGCGTTCCTGCTGCGCGGCGTCCTGCAGGCGATTCAGAGCGGCGACACCAGGCAGCTCTCGTTCGACGCGGGCGGGATGATCGCAATCGCCGTCGTCACCGGTGTGCTCGGGGTCTGGCAGACGCTCCTCTCGAACCAGGTCGGGCAGCGCGTGATGCACGACCTGCGGACCGCGGTGTTCCGGCACCTGCAGAGGCTTTCGCTCGCGTTCTTCACCCGCACCCGCACCGGTGAAGTGCAGTCGCGCATCTCCAACGACATCGGCGGCGTCCAGAGCGTCGTCACCAGCACCGCGACGTCGATCGTCTCGAACCTGACAACTGTGGTCGCGACGATGATCGGGATGGTGGCGCTCAGCTGGCAGTTGTCGGGGTTCGCCTTCGCGTTGATCCCGGTGTTCGTGCTGCTGACGCGTCGCGTCGGGAACGAGCGGCGCAAGATCGCCAAGTCGACGCAGGAGACGCTCGCCGACATATCGAGCCTCGTGCAGGAATCGCTCTCGGTCTCGGGCATCCTGCTCGGCAAGACGATGGGCCGAACGTCGGAACTGGCCGATCGCTTCGAATCCGAGTCGCAGCTCTTGTCGGACCTCGAGGTGCGCCAGCGCATGGCGGGCCGTTGGATGATGGCGATGATCCAGACCACCTTCGCCGTCATGCCGGCGGCCGTCTACTGGTTCGGAGGCATCGCGCTCGCGCACGGCTCGCACGCGGTCACGGTGCCGACTCTCGTTGCGTTCACCACGCTGCAGACGCGTCTGTTCTTCCCGGTCGGCTCGCTGCTCGGCGTCAGCCTCGACGTGCAGACGTCGCTCGCGCTCTTCGACCGCATCTTCGATTATCTCGACCAGCAGATCGACATCGAGGAGCGTGCCGAGCCGCGCGTCCTCGAGCACGCCGGAGACGTGATCTACGACAGCGTGTGGTTCCGCTACGGCGACGAAAGGTGGACGCTCGAAGACGTGACGTTCCGCGTTCCCGCGGGCACGAAGACCGCGCTCGTCGGAGAGACGGGATCGGGGAAAACGACGCTTGGGTACCTCGCCGCGCGCCTGTACGACGTCGACGAGGGAACGATCTCGATTGGCGGGGTGGACGTGCGCGACCTGTCGTTCTCGTCGCTCGCGAGCGTCGTCGGCGTGGTCTCGCAAGAGACGTACCTGTTCCACGCCAGCGTGCGCGAGAACCTGCGCTTCGCAAAGCCCGACGCAACGGACGAAGAGATTCAGAACGCAGCGGAGGCCGCGCAGATCCACCGGCTGATCGCATCTCTCCCGGAGGGCTACGACACCGTCGTCGGCGAGCGGGGCTACCGCTTCTCGGGCGGCGAGAAGCAGCGCATCGCGATCGCGCGCACGATCCTGCGCAACCCTCCTGTCCTCGTGCTCGACGAGGCGACGAGCTCACTCGACACCGAGACCGAGCGGCAGGTACAGGAGGCCCTCGACCGCCTGGCCGAGGGCCGCACGACGATTGCCATCGCCCACCGCCTTTCGACGGTCTACGACGCAGATCAGATTCTCGTCCTCGACGCTGGGCGAATCGTCGAGCGCGGCACCCACGACGAGCTGGTCGCCCTCGACGGCCGGTACGCCGAGCTGGTCGACCGGACGCCCGTCCTCCCGCTCTAGTGCACCTAGACTGCCGGCGTGGAGACCTCGCTTCCCGTCGCCGAGCGCCCGCGTCGCCCCGAGTGGATGAAGGTGCGCGCGCCGTCGGCCAACGGCAGCTACTTCGACGTGAAGAAGCTGATCCACGGCGCGGGGCTGCACACGATCTGCGAGGAGGCGCGCTGCCCGAACATCGCGGAGTGCTGGGGCCGCGGCACCGCCACGTTCCAGATCCTCGGTGAGACCTGCACCCGCGCCTGCCGCTACTGCTTCGTGAACTCGGGCACGCCGAGCGAGCCGGTCGATCCCCTCGAGCCCCTGCGTCTGGCGCAGACGGCGAAGCAGATGGGCCTCAAGCACGTCGTCGTCACCTCCGTCGACCGCGACGACGTCGCGGACAAGGGCGCCGGCCACTACGCCGCCACGATCCGCGCGATCAAGGCGAAGCTGCCGGTCGCAACCATCGAGGTGCTGACGCCGGACTTCCTTGGCGTCGAAGAAGACGCGCTGCAGACAGTGATCGGTGCGCGCCCCGACGTCTTCAACCACAACATCGAGACGGTTCGCCGCCTGCACCGCAAGATGCGCGGCGGCAAGGCGAGCTACGACGGCGCGCTCGAACTGTTGCGCCGCGCCAAGGAGATCGCCGACTACGACGTGCTGACGAAGTCTGGGATCATCGTCGGCCTGGGCGAGACGAACGACGAGGTCGTCGACACGCTCCACGACCTGCGCGCGAACGGCGTCGACGTGGTGACGATCGGCCAGTACCTCCAGCCGAGCGCGAAGCACGCCACCATCGACCGCTGGGTTCATCCCGACGAGTTCCGCTGGTTCCGCGAGCAGGGCGAGGCGCTCGGCTTCGGGTCGGTCTTCTCGGGCCCACTCGTGCGCTCGAGCTATCGCGCGGACGAGCAGCGACACGCAGCTGAGACCGGCCGCGGCGCGGTTGCGTACTAGCGCTCGATATCAAGCCCGGAGGCGTGGTACCTGGGGGTGCTGGCCGAAGCCAGCACCTCCCCAGGAACCGCCTTCCTCGTTGGTTTACGGGGTGAACTTGCTGATCAGCGTCGACCAGTTGCCGAGCGCGGCCCGGGTGCCTACGCCACCGGGGGAGCCGGCGCAGGTACCGAGGAGGTTGTCACCAGTGCCGCCCGCGAAGAACGGCCCACCCCAGTTGGTGTAAGTGCAGGCGTGGGCGATGTATTGGCTGGCGATCCAGAC
>JALYLO010000383.1 GCA_030774175.1 Actinomycetota bacterium | reverse complement strand
AACGAGCAACAGCTCGGCGGCCCGAAGCGAGAAGATGCGACTGCGATTCATGGTCACCGTTATAACCGCTCGATGTTCAACCACGGCGTGAGCCGATTAACCGGTCGTTAAGGGCTGTGAAGGATCTGTTCCTCCTCGACCCCTCCGTGGTGTTCGGAAACCACGGCTAATTCGGGGCGTGCCCGAAGCCCGTCTTCGAGGTCAAAGGCTCCTCGTCTCGATCTTCTCTTCACCCTCGCGCGTGACTCGGTAGGCGGCGGCGCCGGGGCGGCACGTGACGATCTCCGAGATCTCCGTACCCACATAGTGAATCGCCACGCCGTCGTCGGCGGCGATGCCTTCCGCAAAGCCGCCGTCGATCAGCTCGCGATACCGGGGCCTGCGCCGCTCCTCGCCGTCGTAGTGCGGGCACGCGCTCCCGGGTAGGAAGCCGAGACAGTCCATCCCCGTGAGGCGCGGACCGAACGAGTCGGTCACGCCCGCTTCGAACCAGCAGATCATCCCGGCGCTCGCGCCCCAGAGGACGACGCCGTTCTCCCACGCCTCACGCAGCAACGCATCGATGCCGTGCACGTGCCAGATCGCGAGCATGTTCGCCGTGTTCCCGCCGCTGACCGAAATCGCGTCCTGCGAGAAAAGGAAGTCGCGCAGGTCATGCGGGGGCCAGGGGAACGTCTTCAGGTGCGAAAGCTCCCCGCGCCCCTTGAAGCACTCGTAGAACCCGACGATCGCCAGGTCGGACTCGGCGCTCGCCGTCGGCACGTAGAGCAGGCGCGGCCGCTCCTTGCCGGTGGCCGCCAGCACGTAGTCGTAAAGAAGCTGCGTCTGCTCCGGAGTGTCCCCTGCGCCGCCGAGGCCGATGATGTGCCGCTCCACCATCGCGGGCGAGTTTACGACGGATGCCCTTGGTCCGCCGCAGTTCGCGGCGGCAGGAACGGCGCGTCTGGTTGAATCGAGGGCGATGGCCTCGCTCTCTCAGCTTGCAGTCGGAGACCGTTCCTACGAGATCTACCGGCTCGACGCGCTCGAGGCGGCCTACGACGTCGCACGCCTGCCCTACACGCTCCGGGTACTGCTCGAAAACGTGCTCCGCAACGGCGACGCCGACGACGTCGAAGCGGTCGCCACCTGGGACGCGACGGCCGAGCCGTCGCGTGAGATCTCCTTCACGCCGTCGCGCGTCCTGCTGCAGGACTTCACCGGCGTGCCTGCCGTCGTCGACCTCGCCGCGATGCGGAATGCCATGGCAGACCTCGGCGGCGACCCGGCGCGAATCAACCCGCTGATTCCGGCCGAGCTCGTGATCGACCACTCCGTGCAGGTCGACCTGTTCGGCTCGCGGCTCGCGTTCGCGCGCAACGTCGAGCTCGAGTTCGAGCGCAACCGCGAGCGATACGCGTTCCTACGCTGGGGGCAGCAGAGCTTCCGCGACTTCAAGGTCGTACCACCCGGGACCGGGATCGTGCACCAGGTGAACCTCGAGTACCTCGCGCGCGTCGTCGAGGATCGCGACGGCGCGGCGTACCCCGACACGCTCGTCGGCACGGACTCGCACACGACGATGGTGAACGGCCTCGGGGTGCTCGGCTGGGGTGTCGGCGGCATCGAGGCAGAAGCGGCGATGCTGGGCGAGCCGCTCTCGATGCTCGTCCCGCAGGTCGTCGGCTTCGAGCTCACGGGCGGGCTGCCGGAGGGCGCCACCGCTACCGACCTCGTGCTGACGGTGACCGAGCTGCTGCGCAAGGTCGGCGTCGTCGGCAAGTTCGTCGAGTACTTCGGCGAGGGGCTCGGCTCCCTCCCGCTCGCCGACCGCGCGACGCTCGGCAACATGTCGCCGGAGTACGGCGCCACCTGCGGCTTCTTCCCGGTCGACGAGCACACGCTCGACTACCTGCGCCTGACCGGCCGCAGCGCGGATCGAATCGCGCTCGTCGAGGCGTACTGCAAGGAGAACCTGCTCTGGCACGACCCGGCCGAGCACGCGACGTACTCGCAGGTCGTCGAGCTCGACCTCGGTGACGTCGAACCGTCGCTCGCCGGTCCGCGCAGGCCGCAGGACCGCGTACCGCTGCGCAGCGCGAAGCAGTCGTTCATCGACGGCCTCGGCACGTTCGGCGTCGACTACACGAACGGCAGCGCGGACAGAGCGATGGCCGACTCGTTCCCGGCCTCCGACCCGACGACCGAACAGCAGCCGGGCGGCGCGCCCGAGCCGGTCACGAATGCCGCTCCCGTGGCGCTCGCAGAGGCGCCCGGCCACCACCGCGTGCGCGTCTCGCTCGATGAGGAGCAGTTCGAGCTCGACCACGGCTCCGTGGTGATCGCGGCGATCACCTCGTGCACGAACACGTCGAACCCCGCCGTGATGATCGCCGCCGGCCTCGTCGCGAAGAACGCGATCGAGCGCGGCCTCACGCGCAAGCCGTGGGTGAAGTCGTCGCTCGCGCCGGGCTCGCGCGTCGTCACCGAGTACTACGAGAAGTCGGGCCTCCGGCCGTTCCTCGACGAGCTCGGGTTCCAGACCGTCGGCTACGGGTGCACGACGTGCATCGGAAACTCGGGCCCGCTGCGCGAGGAGATCTCGAAGGCGATCGCCGACGGCGACCTCGTCGCGTGCTCGGTGCTGTCCGGGAACCGCAACTTCGAGGCGCGGATCCACCCCGAGGTGAAGGCCAACTACCTCGCCTCGCCCCCGCTCGTCGTCATCTACGCGCTCGCAGGGCGAATGGACATCGACCTCGAGCGAGAGCCGCTCGGACAGGGCTCGGACGGCGAAGACGTCTTCCTGCGCGATCTCTGGCCGACCTCGCGGGAGGTGGCCGAGACAGTGGGCCGGGCGATCGAGGGCAGCATGTTCCAGCGCACGTACGCGGATGTATTCACCGGCGACGACACGTGGCGCTCGCTGCCCGCCTCGGAGTCGGAACTCTTCCCGTGGGAGCCCACCTCGACCTACGTGCGGCAGCCGCCGTACTTCGAGGGGATGTCGACCGAGGTCGGCACCGTCCCCGACATCGAGGGCGCACGCTGCCTCGTGCAGCTCGGCGACTCCGTTACGACAGACCACATCTCCCCCGCGGGCTCGATCAAGCCCGAGTCACCGGCAGGCCTCTACCTGACCGAGCACGGGGTCGAGCGCAAGGACTTCAACTCGTACGGTTCACGCCGCGGTAACCACGAGGTGATGGTGCGCGGCACCTTCGCGAATGTGCGGCTGCGCAACAAGCTCGTGCCGGGTGCGGAAGGGACGTGGACGGTGCACGTGCCCTCGGGTGAGGAGATGACGATCTACGACGCCGCGGAGCGCTACCTCGCCGAGGGCACGCCGACGATCGTGCTCGCGGGCAAGGAGTACGGCTCCGGCTCGTCGCGCGACTGGGCGGCCAAGGGCCCGAAGCTGCTCGGTGTTCGCGCGGTGATCGCCGAGTCGTACGAGCGCATCCACAGGTCGAATCTCCTGATGATGGGGATTCTCCCGCTGCAGTTCCTGCCGGGCGAGACCCCGGAGACGCTCGGCCTCACCGGCCGCGAGGAGTTCTCGATTCGCGGCGTCGAGAACGGCAACGCGAGCGAGGTGACGGTGCGCGCCGGCGCGACGACGTTCCGCGCACGCGTGCGGCTCGACACGCCGCGCGAGCGCGAGTACCTCCAGCACGGCGGGATCCTGCCGTTCGTCCTCAGGCGCCTCCTGGCCTGAGAGCCTTCCTCGTCACGGGCCCGCCGGGCGCGGAGCCGCAGGCGTCGTGTAGTCTGCCTAGGCGATGCCTCGGCAGACTTACAACGACTACGAGCTACCGACCACGTTTATCCGGGGGAAGTAGCTACGCTGCCGCGACCGGGGTGCCCTGCGCGGGGGCTGAGATCACACCCGTCGAACCTGATCCGGGTCATGCCGGCGAAGGGAGTGCAGATGAACGCCGACGACACATCGTCCTGGGGCATCGAGCCCGTCCCGGAGCGCCTGCGCGTGCTCGGCGTGCTCGACGGCTTCCTGCTCTGGTCGAACCTCTCCGTGTCGCTCCTCGTGATCGTCGCCGGCGCCTTTCTTGTGCTGCC
>JALYLO010000382.1 GCA_030774175.1 Actinomycetota bacterium | reverse complement strand
CGTCGACGCCGCGCGCTTCGATCTCTGCGGCCTATCGTGGGGCGCGCTCGTCGCGCTCCGTTTCGCCCTCGAAGAGCCGGCGCGCGTCCGCAGGCTCGCCGTGTGCGCGGGCTTCGCATCGCTACCGCGCGCACTGCGCGCGCTGCAATACGCCCTGTCGCTGGCCGGCCGCGAGCTCGCGCGGCCGATGCGGGAAGGAGCGCGCTTCGACGTCCGCAGCCAGATCGCGTCGCTGGAACCGCCGCTGCTCGTCCTCTGCGGCGAGCGCGACCGGGTCAACCGTCCGCTTCTCGCGCGCGCTCGCGATGCGCGTGCCGCAAGCGAACTTCGAGCTGATCCCCGACGCGGGCCATGTCGCCAACGCCGACAACCCGGCCCCGTTCACGGCCGCGCTCGAGCGCTTCTTCGGTAGGACCGGCCTCAGCGCACGACGAACTCGGCGCTCGGCAACCTCGCGGCTTACCCGCTGGTTGTCGCAGAGGAGCCGAACCACGACGCGCGCTGTTGCTTCGTCTCGCGGTTAGGGCAGAGCGTGAGGCAGAGCGATGATGCGGGTCTGCCTCCACCGAGCAGATGGGGCTGGCGCTTGTCAGGGCGCGCGGCAGCGGCCGCGTAACTGGCGCTCGTAGTAGCTGCGGCCAGCTTGCTGGATGAGCGTTCCCCCGAGCATGACCCCGGCCATCCTCACGAGCGCAATCACAACAACGAACCCGAAGGCCATGCCTGCGGCCCAGCCCCAAGCAACCGCCATAGCGATCCACAGGGCGAGCACCGCAGCGATGATCGCTCCACTCCCCCACACGACCCTTGGAAGTGTGTCCTCACCCGGTGCGCTTCGCCAGTCGAATCGCAAACCCTCGAATCGTCGGTGGGCCATGGCACTTGGTCGATGCGCTTTACGCGGCGACCGGCAGCGCCTGTGGTGCGAACGCCGGGACCGGAATCTCCTCCTCCGAGCCTTGCCACCGCAGGGTCAGGCGCTGCGGCTTCGAGCGGGGGAACACGTGAACCTCGGCGATGCAGCGCGCGTAGAAGCGTCGCCGGTCGTAGAGGTCGAACTCCTCCAGGGTCATCAGCTTGCGCGGCTCCGGCTCGGGGCGCGGCTGGTCACGAAGCGCCCGCCGTGCGACCTCGACGGCCTCCCTGCGCGTTCGTAGTCCGGCGGCGTAGTCGGCCGTCCCCAGCGCGCGCTGGATGTCGATGCTGTCCCGGTACTCGGCGAGCGCCTGCTGCGCGGACTCGACGGCCGTCAGCGCGTCGCCGTAGCGGTTGTCGCCTTCGATGACCGCGGCGACGTGTGGCGCGCGCTCCGCGATGGCGATGCTGAGCATGTCCAGGACGGCGGGCTCGACCTTGCTGACGCTCATCGAGGTTCCACCGCAGCCGGACGACGTACAGGCGTACGTGCGCCGGTCGCGCTGCTTCCCGTACGAGAGGACGTGCATAGTGCTGCCGCAGAGACCGCAGCGGACGATGCCCTTGAGATGCGTCTGGCTGGCGAGGCCGGTGTGTACCGGGGCGCGTCCCCGCACCGCGTTCGCGGACTCCCACTCCGCCTCGGTGACGAGTGGCCGGTGTGAGTCGCGGATGATCTTCGGTTCGCCCTTGCGGTCGGGGTTAGGTATGCGCTGCTCGCCGACGTAGGCACGGTTCATCACGACGCGCCGGACGCCGGACCGTGTCAGCGCCCCGTCGATCTGACGCGCGATCTCCGAGAAGCCGATGCCCTTCGCGCGCAGGTGGAAGATGCGCCGCACCGTGTCGGCGTGCTCGTTCGGGATGAGCCGTCCGTTCTCGTCGCGGTCGTAACCGAACGGCGCAGGCGCACCGTACACGCCGCGAGCGACAGCTCGTTCCTTGCCCGCGATGTACGAGGCACGGTTCCGGTCGTAGACCTGCTCGGCGAACGCCAGCATCATCTGGAACTGGAGCTTCGAGCCGTCGCGTGAGGAGTCGAGCCCGTCCGCGACGGCCACGAGGCGAGCGCCGCAGCCCACGAGCCGCTTGTACGCGAGTGCGCCCTCGGCGACGTTGCGCCCGAACCTGTCCAAGTGTCGGCAGACGACTCCGTCGCTCTCCCCCGCTTCGCAGCGGTTGACGAGATACCCGAGCCCGCGCTCGTCTACCGGCGTCGCCCCGGAGACGTCCAGCTCGACCACGACCTCATCCACATCCCAGCCCTGCGCAGCCGCGTACTCGCGGCAGGCGGTCTCTTGCAGCTCTGGCGACGCGAATGATTCTCCCCCGCGCCCGTTGATCTGACTCACTCGTACGTATGCGTCGAGCTTCACGACTCCTCCTTCTGACAGCCTCAGCATACACGAAAAGTATTCTGTTTGTCCATGACT
>JALYLO010000381.1 GCA_030774175.1 Actinomycetota bacterium | reverse complement strand
AGGATGGATCAAGAGACGATTTCACCCGGACGACGACGCGGCACCGGCGTCACCGACGAGGCGATCGAGCGAATCCGAGAGCTGATCGCCTCGGGCGAATGGGGGCCTGGCACCCGGCTCCCGCGCGAGGCCGACCTCGCCAAGCAGCTGGGGCTGTCGCGCAACTCGCTGCGCGAGGCGGTGCGCGCGCTCTCGCTCGCCCGCGTGCTCGAGGTCCGCCAGGGGGACGGCACGTACGTCAGCAGCCTCGAGCCGAGCGAACTGCTGGAGCCCACGCTTTCCGCGACCCATCTGCTTCGCGGCCGTACGGTGCTCGAGCTCTTCGAGGTCCGGCGGATGCTCGAGCCGGAAGCCGCCGCCATGGCCGCTCTGCGGGCGGATCACGACGTGCTGGACGATCTCCGGCGCGAGCTCGACCGCATGGTCGCCGCAGAGGACCGGGCTGACGATCTCATCGAGGCCGACACCGCCTTCCACGACGTCATTGCGCGCGCACCCGGCAACGGCGTACTGCGCGCGCTGCTGCGCAGCCTCTCCACCAAGACGGTCCGCGCGCGGCTCTGGCACGGGTTGGTGGATCGGAACGCACTCGACCTCGCCCGCGCAGAGCACGAACAGATCTACGAGGCGATCGCGGCAGGCGACGCCGATCTCGCCCGAGCGGCGACGCTGCTTCACATTGCCCACAACGAGAGGTGGCTACGCGAGCATCTAGGCCCCGCCGACGACGTGCCGCTCGACGGTGCCTGAGCTCGCCTGATGCTCGAATTCGGACGGCTCGGTCTCGGCACCGCGCCGCTCGGCGGCTTGTACGAAGCCGTCGACGACGAGACCGCGCACGCCGTCGTCGAGCGGGCGTGGGAGCTCGGGATCCGGTATTTCGACACGGCGCCGTACTACGGCTCCGGCAGCGCCGAGCGCCGGCTTGGTGGGGTGCTGTGCGAACGGCCACGCGAGGAGTTCGTGCTCTCGACCAAAGTAGGTCGACTCCTGCATCCCGGCGAGTCGGACTGGCACGGCGCCCCGCCGCTCCGGGCGTACTTCGACTTCTCGTACGACGCGACACTGCGCTCGCTCGAGGAGAGCCTCGAGCGACTCGGGCTCGACCGCGTCGACATCGCGCTCATCCACGATCCCGACGACCATTACGACGAGGCGCTCGCCGGGTCCTATCCCGCGCTTGCACGGCTTCGCGATGAAGGAGTCGTGCGTGCGATTGGCGTCGGCATGAACCAGACGGAGCTCCTCTGCCGCTTCGCACTGGAGACCGATCCCGACTGCTTTCTCGTCGCGGGCAGGTACACGCTGCTCGACCGACGCGCCGCCGAGCAGCTGCTGCCGCTTTGCGTCGCGCGCGGGATCGCGGTGGTCGCCGGCGGCGTCTTCAACAGCGGCGTCCTCGCCGGCGGCCGCACGTACGACTACGACTCGGCTTCGCCGGCCGTGCTCGAGCGCGTCGCCGAGCTGCGCGAGATCTGCGCGCGGCGCGAGGTTCCGCTCGCGGCGGCCGCGGTGCAATTTCCGGTGCGGCACCCGGCGGTTGAACGCGTCCTCGTCGGGTGCCGCACGGCGCACGAAGTCGAGGAGGACGTGCGCCTCTTCGAGCTCGACCTGACGCCGGAGCTTTGGCGGGAGCTCGCGTGATCATCGACGCGCACCAGCACTTCTGGGACCCCAAAGCCGCCGACTATCCGTGGCTCACCGCAGATCTGGCACCAATTCGGCGCGCGTTTGGTCCTGGCGACCTCGAGCCGCTCTTACGCGAGCACGAAATCGCAGGCACGGTGGTCGTGCAAGCCAACGCAACGCTCGACGAAACGAGACAACTGCTGGAGATAGCCGCTGCGACGCCGTTCGTCCTCGGCGTCGTCGGCTGGATCGACCTGACCGCACCCGATGTCGACCGCATGCTCGCTGATCTCGACGGGAAGCTCGTCGGAATTCGCCACCAGGTGCATGACGAAGCCGATCCAGCATGGCTCCTTCGCGACGACGTTCAGCGGGGCATCGCGGCCGCGGGTGCGGCCGGGCTCGTCTTTGACCTCCTCGTGCGTGTGCCTCAACTCCCGGCCGCGTTCGAAACCGCTCGCCGGCATCCTGACGTTCGCTTCGTGGTCGATCACCTCGGGAAGCCGGCGGTGCGGGCGAGATCGACGGACGACTGGTCCGCGGCACTCGCGAGCCTCGCGGATCTTCCGAACGTCGTTTGCAAGCTTTCCGGCCTCGTCACCGAAGCGGACTGGGACAGTTGGAGAGAAGCCGAGCTCGAGCCGTACTACCGGCGGGCCCTCGCGTGGTTCGGTGCCGACCGCTGCATGTTTGGATCGGACTGGCCGGTCTGCCTCCTGGCCGCGGACTATGGAAGCGTGCTCGCGCTTCTGCTGCACGCGATTGATGATCTTCCCGAAGACGAACGCGTGCGCGTATTGGGAGACACGGCTGCACGAACGTACGGGCTACGACCGCCGAGCTAGCTGGCACGGTGATACGACTGGCGATCTTCATCACGGCGTCTACGACACGTCCGTTCGACCGCCGCATCAGTGTCGGTCGAGCGTTGAGACGGTGTCTGACACCCGCTCAAGCTGCGAAGCCGGGCCGAGCTGCGAAGAGGTGTCAGACACCTCGCCGGACAGACGCGGCAGCGCGCCCTGAGACGGCGTCTGACACCCGCTCAAGCTGCGAGGCCGGGCTGCGGGGCGAAGAGGTGTCTGACACCTTTGTCGGAGAGACGCGACGGCGCGTCCTGAGACGGTGTCAGACACCAAGACGCGAGAACGCGCCCTGAGACGGTGTCTGACACCCGCTCAGACTGCGAAGCCGGGCCGGGCCCGCCCTCCAGCGACACGAGTTGCTCGCGAATCGGGAACGAGCCCGTCCCGAGGAAGCGCTCCAGAATGTTCCCCGCAACATGTTTGCTCAGAGGTCGATCGTGCGCCGCTCCTCGGCGGCGCTGACGGCGGCCTCGGCCGCCTCGAGCACGTGGAGCGCCAACTCCCCGCTCGCACGGTGCGGACGACCCGCGTGCAGCGCCTCCGCGAGCTCGTCGAGGCCGAGTCCGCGTGTCTCCTGCGCTCCACGCGACGCGTACGGGACCGTCTCGACGGCGGCCCCGCCGCGGCGAAGGACCACGTCGCCGCCGAACGCGTTGGCGTCGGGCAGAGCGAGCGAAGCCTCAGTGCCGTGGACGATCAGGCCACTCAGGTACTGGCCGCGCGCCTCGAAGCTGACGGTCAACGTCGCGAGTGCGCCCTGCTCGAGTCGCAGCACCGTCGCCGCGTGCGTCGGGACCTCCACCGCGAACGTCTCGCCGGCGCGCACGCCGGCACCGAGCACACGCTCGGGGGTCGGCGTCTCCGTGAATCCGGCGACGGATGCGATCGGGCCGAGCAGCGAGACGATCGCAGTCAGGTAATACGGCGCGAGGTCGAGGAGCGGCCCGCCGCCGGCGCGGTAGAACATCTCCGCGTTCGGGTGCCAGCTGTCGGGGCCGCCGACGAGTATCGTCGCGGCCGCGCCGAGCGGCCGTCCAATCGCACCTTCCTCGATCAGCCGCCGACCCATCTCGTAAGCGCTGCCGAGGAAGGTGTCGGGCGCGCAGCCGAGCCGCAGCCCGCGTCGGTCCGCCTGTGCGACGAGCTCCCGCCCCTCGTCGCCGGACGCGGCGAGCGGCTTCTCGGTGTAGACGTGCTTGCCGGCCGCGAGCGCGGTGCCGATGACGCGCGCGTGCGCCCTCGGCGGCGTCAGGTTGAGAACGAGGTCGACCTCTGGATCGGCGAAGAGGTCGTCGACCGTGAGCGGCCGCAGGCCGTGCTCGGCGGCGAATGAGTCGGCGCACGCGGTGTCGAGGTCGGCGCACGCGACCGGCCGCCAGCGTTCGAACGCCGGCGACTCCTTGACGTAGCGCGCGGCGATCATCCCGCAGCCGACAACGCCGACGCGGAGCGGCCGAGTCACGCCGCCAGGATCCCGCGCACGGCGAGGAGCGAACGCTCGACGGCCGCGAACGGGTCGCCTTCGACCTCGTCCTCCTCGAGGACGAGCCACTCGGCACCCGCCGCGACCGCGGCGGGAAGCACGCGCTCGTAGCCGACGATCCCGTCGCCGACCGGCACGTCGTCGCGGCTCTCACGGCTGCGGTAATCCTTCACGTGCACGAGGGGGCAGCGGCCGCTCGTCGACTCGAGCTCGGCGACCGGGTCGGCGCCGGCGAACCAGATCCAGCCGAGGTCGAGCTCGAGCCAGAGGAGCTCCGGCGGCAGCTCACGCAGCAGGTCGAGAAACGTCGCCCCGCCGTCGAGCGGGCGCAGCTCGCTCGAGTGGTTGTGGAAGCCGAAGCGGAGGCCGCAGCCCTGCGCCGCCCGCGCAACCGCCTCGATCCGCTCGACGACCGCGCGCGGCTCCTCGAGCCACGCGGGGTCGACCCAGCTGAGCGCTACCCGGTCGGTGCCGAGCGTTGCAAGCTCCGCGGCGAGGTGCGGCAACCCGTCCTCGAGCGCCTCCAGACCCGCGTGCCGTCCTGCGGCGGCGAGGCCGGCCTCGTCGAGCCATGCACGCACGCGCGCCGGCTCATGGCCGTGCAGCTGAAAGAGCTCGACGCCGTCGTAGCCCTGTCCGGCGACGCGGCGCAGCGTGCCCTCGAGGTCGCGATCGCATTCCGCTCGGATCGTGTAGAGCTGGAGGCCGATGCGTGCCACAGGCGCAATCTAGACCGACTCCCGGGCGGAGACGCCCGAGCTACCGCGAAGCTGAAGCGCTGACGCCGAAGCTCCGCCCGTCCGCCGAGACTTCGGCAGGGGTCGCACCCAGCGCCGACGTGTCGCCGGGGCCACCTGCCGGCACGAGCCGGATCGGCGCGCTCACCCAGGAAGAGTCGACGATCGTGCCGGGATGTCCGTTCGCGATCGTCGCGATCCTCGTGAAGATGACAGACCCGAAGTCCGACAGCGGCAGCACGAGGCAGCGGCCGGTAAATACGCGACGCGTTGACATGTTTCCGACGCTTGGTCATGCTCGCGAACGTGGCGTTGACGGATCTGGTGCGGCATGCCGCGTTGTTTCCGGAGACCGACCTTCCTCCGCCGTTGCCGGAGCACCCGTCCAAGCAGGTGCGACGCGACGGATACATGGTCGGACTTTTCCCGGGAAGGACGCACGGCACGGTGAGCGTCGAAGCGGTCGGGGCCGATGATGTCGAGCGGGCGGTTCGGGATGTCCGGAGCCTGCTGGCAGAGAACGGCAAGGCGCGAGGTGCCTGGTTCGTGCCCGAGGCGGCCTCACCCGCCGGCCTCGCGCACGACCTGCGCTCGCTCGGGATGGTCCCGTTCGACGAGCCGCCCCTCGAGCCGCGCTTCGCGGCGATGGCGTTGGTCGCGGCGCCCGAGCCTGGTCCGCCTGACATCGAGGCGCGTGTCGCCGAAAGCTTCGAGGAATACCAGGCGGGGTTGCGAGTTTCGCAGGAAGCGTTCGCCGTCAGCTCGGAGGATCGTGCGGCGCTGGAGGGTCGCGAGCGGCGGTTGTGGGAGATCGAGCAGAGCTGGGGCATGTATCGGTCGTTCGTCGCGCTGATCGACGGTGAGGTCGTCGGCGCTGCAGCGGTCATCCACGGCGCGAACGCTGCCTTCCTCGCCGGCGGCTCGACCCGGGCCGACATGCGCGGCCGAGGGGTCTACAGGGCGCTCGTGCGCGCTCGCTGGGATGCCGGCGTCGCGCGGGGAACGCCGGCGTTGACCGTGGGCGCCGGGCGGATGTCGCGACCGATCCTCGAGCAGCTCGGCTTCGCCACCGTCGGCTGCGTCGACTGCCTGCTCGACCAGTTCTCGTAGAGAGCGCGGCCTTCTCGACTGCCGGCGCTCATTCCGAATCCGAAGGCGGCGCACAGCGCGTTCCCAGGCTCCTGACGCAGGCTGGGCGACGTCAACGAAAGCGGCGCTGTCCGCAGAAAAGAAGGGAGCTTTGGAATGTCCACTCAAGATTCGTACGTACGGCACGAGAAGTCGGTCGCCGACCCGGTCACCCGTGCCGTCGCGATCGCGGGCCTCGCCGCCGTGGCGCTGATCCACCTGCTCGACGCGCACGACACATTCATCTCCACGCCGGTCAACGGCTGGCTGTATGTCTGTCTGATCACCGGCTGCGTGCTCACGGCGGGGGCACTGCTGCAGAAGCCGGATCGCCGCGCGTGGCTTGCGGCGACCCTGCTGCCGCTCGGAGCACTCGTCGCGTTCGTCTACTCGCGAACGGTTGGGCTACCCGGAGGTGCAGACGACATCGGCAACTGGTGGGAGCCGCTCGGACTCTCCTCTTTGTTCGTCGAATCATGCGTCGTCGCAATCGGCGCGTCTGTTCTTCAACAGGTGCATCGTGTCGCACCCTTTGGGGCAACTCGGCCCAGGATGACCGGGCTGCGGACCGCGGAACGGAGCCTCAGGTGACGCCGATCACATGTCCCCTCAGGGGTAGCTGCGTCTGGTTTCGGTGAGGCCGCGCTGAGGCGACCACCTTCTCACCGTCATCTCGCCGTGCTCGGTGTCCCAGCTGATGAAGGTAGCCTGCTCGATGTTCACGGCGAAGACGGTGGCAGCGTCGGGTGGTCTCGAGAGCCACCAGCCTTCCTGGCAGCTATCGCGGACCTGATCGTCGACCTGCGTCGCGCGTCCGTAGAGCTTGAGTTCTCCTTCTCCGCTGTCGGGGCCGGAGATGGCGCTGTGGAGCACGCAACGCGGATCTCGCAAGAGGTCGCGCGTCTTCAAAGACCAGGACATGGCGCCGAAGAGGAGGTGTTCCTGCGTGAGGAACGGCTCGACCGGGCTGATCCGCGGCGAGCCGTCCTTGCGCAGGGTCGCGAGCAGGGCGACTCGCGCTTGGTCGAGGCGCTTCCTCCCGAGGTCGGCGATCTCGGGTGCCGCTTCGTCCAGGTCACGCCAGTTCATCCGTCGAGGCTACGCGTTGGGACGCCCGCCGATGATCGTCTTCGCGGTGTGGGTTTGGTCGCGAGCCTGTGCGTTCTCGGTCAAGCGCCGCCGAGGTAGGAGGCATCGAGCAGGGACGTCAGGCATTTCAGGGGTGCGGAGGCGAATTCGCCGGCCTGGTCGTATGCGTCTGTACATCGCCCGGTCTTCGCGAGCGTCGCGGGCGTC
>JALYLO010000380.1 GCA_030774175.1 Actinomycetota bacterium | reverse complement strand
CGCCGCGGCCGTCCATTGACGAAGACGACGAACCGGAAGCCGAACTTCGCCTCGTAGGCGGCGTTGAGCTCCGCGAGCTCGGCGAGCACCGCGGGATCGTCGTCGGTGCCCTGCTCGCGCGCCGACCGAGCTGATGTTGTTTTCCCGCCGATTGCAGGGTGCGCATCGAGGAGCTCCTTCTGCTTCGCCTCCGACAGCCCGCGCGCGACCTCGCGCGCGCGGCCGAGCGGATCCTCGAGCTGTGCAAGCCGCTCGACGAGCGCGGTCCGGCCCTCGAACAGCTCCGCCAGCTCCTCGACCGTCAGCTGCCGCGGTAGGTCACGCACGAGTACGACGAGGTCAGCAATGGAATGTGGTAGTGGCGTTCTTCGACCAGTGCGATCGTCAGCTCCACCTTCTCGAAGAAGCCGCCGTCGACGTAGAACACCAACCGGTAGGAACCGGGATGAAACTCCGTCTCGAAGAGGTTCGCGATGCGGCCGTTTTCATCCGTCTCCTGGAGTGAGATCAGATCTTTCCCGCGGAAGAGCCCAACCTGCAAGCCTGCTGCGGGCTCGCCGGCTTCGGTATCGAGAATGTGCGTCGAAAGTGTCAGCTCTGCCATAGGCGCTTCGCCTGTTTGCGGTGCTCGCGCGCGATCTCCTGCTCGTCGGCCCGAACGAGCGATCCGCCGCGGACGACGTCCTCGCCGCCGACGATCAGCCTGTCGACCCGGTGCGGTCCGGAGAGCACGAGGTTCGCCACCAGGTCGTCGGCGCCGCCGAACTCGAGCCCGTCCGTCCGCCATACGGCGAGGTCGGCGCGCTTGCCGGGCTCGAGCGAGCCGATGTCGGAGCGCCGCAGCACCTCGGCGCCGCCGCGCGTGCCGAGGCGTAGCGCCTCGCGCGCCGTCAACGCCTCGCCGCCGCCCCGGCCGCGCGCGGCGAGCAACGCCTGCTTCACCTCGAAGAAGAGGTCGCCGCGCTCGTTCGACGCCGTGCCGTCGACGCCGAGGCCGACCCGCACTCGCGCGTCGAGCAGGTCGCGCAACGGCGCGACGCCGGCGCCGATACGCAGGTTGGACGTCGGGCAGTGCGCGACGCCCACGTCGTGCACGCCGAACGCGCGCACCTCGTCATCCGACAGGTGCACGCAGTGCGCGCACCAGACGTCGGCAGAGAGCCAGCCGACTCGCTCGAGGTACTCGACCGGCGAGCAGCTGTAGAGCTCACGGCAGTAGGCGTACTCCTCGACCGTCTCGGCAAGGTGCGTGTGCAGCTGCAGGCCGAGCCGCCGTGCGAGCTCTGCCGACTCCTCCATCAGCCGCGTCGACACGGAGAACGGTGAGCACGGAGCCACCGCGATCTGCGCCGCCACCCCGTCGACCAGGCCGGCCAGCCGTTCGGTGTCCGCGAGGATCGCGTCGATCTCCTCGACGAGCGAGTCGGGCGGCAGGCCGCCGTCCGACTCGCCGAGATCCATCGACCCGCGTGCGGCGACCATGCGCAGGCCGAGCTCGCGCGCCGCCTGAAGCTCCGCCTCGACGAGCCCGGTCGCACCGTGCGGGAAGACGTAATGGTGGTCGAAGACCGTTGTGCAGCCGGAGAGCGCGAGCTCGGCCAGACCACACCGTGCCGCTGCGTACTCCATCTCGGCGTCGAGGTGCGCCCAGGTCGGGTAGAGCGTGCGCAGCCAGGTGAAGAGATCGGCCTGCTGCGCCCGTGCGCGGGTCAGCGTCTGGTACAGGTGGTGGTGCGCGTTGACGAGGCCCGGCGTGACGACCGCGCCGCCGAGGTCCTCCGCCTCTTCGGGAGCGTCGCCCGCTTTGACCTCCGCCACGAGCCCGTCCTCGACGCGCAGCCAGCCGTGCTCGTGCTCGGCGCCCGTGTCGTCCATCGTCACGATCCAGGCGTTCCCATAGATCATGCGCCTACCTCCAGGGGAACGAGCTCGAACCGGTCGACGTCGACCAGGCCGCGGTCGGTCAGCTTCAGGCTCGGGATCACCGAGAGGGCGAGGAACGCTAGGTGCTGGAACGGTGCCTCGAGCTTGCAGCCGAGCTCGCGTGCGGCTTCGACCACCGCGCGCGACGCCGCGACGACCTCGTCGAGCGGCGCGTCGGAGAGCAGCCCGGCGACAGGCAGCGGCAGCTCGGCCAGCACGTCGGCGCCGTCGACGACCACGATTCCGCCGCCGCGGTTTGCGAGCCGGCGCACGGCCGCCGCCATCGACGCGTCGTTCATGCCGACGACGACGACGTTGTGCGCGTCGTGCGCGACGGTCGATGCGATCGCTCCGCGCTCCAGCCCGAAGCCGCGCACGAACCCGAGGCCGACGCGTCCGGTGCCGAGGTGCCGTTCGACCACCGCGATCTTCGCGAGGTCGCGTGCGGCGTCCGCGACGGCCTCGCCGGCGCGGTGGGCAGGTTCGTCGACGAGCGAGTCGGTAACGACCTGACCCGGCACGATGCCGATCACGCGCGCGTTGCCACCGCTCCACGGAACGCGGAACATCTCCGGTCCGAACGCGCCGATTCGCACAGTGTGGCGGACCCAGTCGGGCACCTCGGCCCGCGGGATCTCCGCCGCCGGACCGCCGTCCTTCAGCACCAGCTCCGGCACGAAGGACTCGAGATCGGGAAGGACGAGGAGGTCGGCGCGGTACCCGGGCGCGACGGCGCCCAGGTGCTCCAGGCCGTGCCACGTCGCGGGGCTGTGCGTCGCGCACACGATGGCGTCCTCCGGCGGGATCCCCCACGCCACGGCGTCGCGCACCATCGAGTTGATGTGGCCGTCGTCCGCGATGTGCTCGGGCTCGCGGTCGTCGGTGCAGAACGCGATCCGGCCCGGCCCGTATTCGGCGAGCAGCGGTAGGAGCGCGTGCAAGTTCCGCGCAGCCGAGCCCTCGCGGATCAGGAGCCACATGCCGGCGCGTAGCCGTTCGCGCCCTTCCTCGACCGTGTACGCCTCGTGGTCCGAACGGATCCCCGCGGCCGCGTACGCCATCAGCGAGCGTCCGAGGACGCCGGGAGCGTGGCCGTCGACGTGCTGGGCGAGTGCGAGCTTTGCGAGCTCGGACGGCGCGCCGCTGACCACGCCGGGAAAGTTCATCATCTCGGCCAGGCCGAGCACGCGCCGCCTCCGCAGGAGCGAGGCGAGGTCGCCCGGCGTCAACTCGCGCCGCGGCGACTCGAACTGCGACGCGGGCACGCACGACGACGCCATGAAGTAGACGTCGAGCGGCAGCCCGGCCGTCGCGTCCAGCAGCCAGTGCACGCCGTCCGTGCCGAGCACGTTCGCGATCTCGTGGGGGTCGGCGACGACGGCCGTCGTGCCCAACGGGAGGACGAGGCGCGCGAACTCGTCGACGAGCAGCTTCGACGACTCGAGGTGCATGTGCGCGTCGATGAATCCCGGCACCACCCACCGGCCCTCCGCGTCGATCTCCTCGCGGCCCTCGTACTCGCCGAGTCCGGCGACGAATCCATCGGCTATGGCCACATCCGTCAGGAGCCACTCGCGCGTGAAGACGGACAGGACTCTCCCGCCGCGGACGACCAGGTCGGCCAACTCGTCACCGCGCGCAACGGCCAGACGCCGCGAAAGTGGTGCGTCCATTCCCCGAGAACCGTACAGTCCCGTCTGGTGGAAGTCCTGACACCCCGCACGCTCGACGAGGCTCTGCTCCTCAAATCCGAGCATCCCGACGCCTGGCCGATCCAGGGCGGGACCGACGTGCTGGTCGCGCTCAACTTCGACTGGGGACGGCCCGAGGCGATGCTCAACCTGAACGAGGTGCGCGAGCTGCGCGGCTGGTCGCGCACCGGCGGCGCGCTGCGCCTGGGCTCCGGGCTCACCTATGCCGAGATCGAGCACGGGCCGCTGCGCGACGTGCTGCCGGCGCTCGCGGAAGCCTCGCGCACCGTCGGCTCGCCGCAGATCCGCAACCGCGGCACGATCGGCGGGAACCTGGGAACGTCGTCGCCGGCCGGTGACGCGCTCCCGCCCCTGCTGATCGAGCACGCCGACGTCGAGTGCTCCTCGCTGCGCGGCGTGCGCACGCTGCCGCTTGCGGAGTTCGTCACCGGCGTGAAGCGCAACGTGCTCGCGGCCGACGAGCTGATCACTGCCGTCCACCTCACTCCGTCGGCTGCGCCGCAGACGTTCATGAAGATCGGCCCGCGCAACGCCATGGTGATCGCAGTCGTGTCGCTGGCCGTCTCCGCCGGCGACGAGTTGCGCGCGTCGTTCGGCTCGGCCTCGCCGCGGCCGGTGCTCGTCACCGCCCCGCGCGAAGAGGCCGGCACGTTTCCCGAGCGGGTCGTCGCTGCCGCGTCGCCGATCGACGACGTTCGCGGCACCGAGCGCTACCGGCGCCACGCGCTACGCGTGATGACCGAGCGGGCGCTGAAGCGGGTGCTCGCGTGAGCCGAAGGCGGTCGAGGACGTGAGGATCTCCGTGCGGATCAACGGGGAGGAGCACCAGGCCGACTGCTGGGAGGGCGAATCGCTGCTCTTCGCCCTGCGGGAGAAGCTCGGGTTCCCCGGCTCGAAGAACGCGTGCGAACAGGGCGAGTGCGGCTCGTGCTCCGTGCTGTTCGACGGGACACTCGTCTGCGCCTGTCTGGTGCTCGCCGCGCAGGCGGACGGCCACGAGGTGACGACGGTCGAAGGGCTCGCGGCCGGCGACCGTTTGCACCCGGTCCAGCAAGCCTTCGTCGACGCGGGGGCCGTCCAGTGTGGCTTCTGTACGCCCGGCCTGGTCGTCGCGACGGCGGATCTGCTGCGGCGGGTTCCGCAACCATCCGACGACGAGATCCGCGAAGCACTCTCGGGCAACCTCTGCCGCTGCACGGGCTACGTGAAGATCTTCGACGCGGTGCGGCGAGCGGCCGCGGCATCATGAGCAGGCACACTTTCGTCACGGTGGACACCTTGTGCGAGCCTGCCCGGAGCCGCGATACTCGAGGCGGGAAGCGGGTGGCGCACTCCCCACCCAGGGCGGGGGTCTGCTCGTGATCCTCGTCCCCTTCCTGGCCGCCTCGGTAATCGGGTGTTCCTCCGCGTTCGGGCCGCCTTCGGGCTGGCCGGGCAACACGGGCAACGGGGTCTCGGTCGGCCCGTTGCTCTTCACGGGCATGCGTGGATACGAGACGGGACTGCCCAATCAGGTCCAGCCCGACGGGTGGTACTTCGCGAAGACGCCAACCGCGCTTCGCAAGGGGCACACGGTGAAGCTGCACATCGACGTCCGCGACCGCGGCTGGGCGCGGTTCGACTACACCGGTCACGAGAAGGCAGGTGCGGTGACGTTCAGCTCGTGTCGCGGGGAGAGTGCGGCGCGCTGGACGGGCTGGGCGGGCGGCTTCACCGTCAGGCATGCCGGGTGCGCGCGCTTCACCGCCGCGATCGACGGAGCGCCGCCGAAGCGCTATCGGGTCGGGATCGGCACGGCCTGCGCATGATGCAGACGGCGAGCCGCACGCTCGAGGTCGGCAGAGTCGGCGACCTCGTCCCACGCGCTGATGCGCCGCCGAAGGTAAAGGGCGAGTTCGCGTACGCGAGCGACCTGATCGTGCCCGGCATGCTCTGGGGACACACGTTACGAAGCCCACACGCGCATGCGCTGATCGCCTCGATCGACATCGCGCAGGCCGTGACGATGCCGGGCGTGCATGCCGTGCTCACCCACGAAGACGTTCCCGGTCTGAAGACCTACGGGCTCGAGTTCCCGGACCAGCCGGTGCTCGCGATCGACCGCGTCCTCTATCACGGCGAGGCGGTCGCGCTCGTCGCGGCCGAACATCCCGAGCAGGCGCGCCGCGCCGCGGAGCGGATCGTCGTCGCGTACGAGCCGCTCGACCCGGTCTCCGACATGGAGCGCGCGACCGAGTCTGCGCCGCTGCACGCGGAGAGCCCGACGCGGGGCCACGGCTACTTCGACGACCCGCGCCCGAACGTCGTGCGTCACATCGTGATCCGGCACGGCGACCCCGAGGCCGAAGGCGACGTCTCGGTCGACGGCGCCTACGAGGTCGGCAGCCAGGATCAGGCGTTCCTGGGCCCGGAGTCAGGGCTCGCCGTCCCGGACGGGGAGGGCGGGATCGACATCTACGTCGCGACGCAGTGGCTGCACGTCGACCGTGCGCAGGTCGCTCCCTGCCTGGGGCTGCCGCTCGACCAGGTGCGCATCCACCTCGGCGGCGTCGGCGGCGCTTTCGGCGGTCGCGAGGATCTCTCGATGCAGGTACACGGCGCCATGCTCGCGTTGCACACGAACCGCCCCGTGAAGATCGTCTACAACCGCGAGGAGTCGTTCACCGGCCACGTGCACCGGCACCCCGCCCGGATCTGGTGCGAGCACCGTGCGACGCGCGACGGACGCCTGGTCAACGTGCGCATGCGGGTCCTGCTCGACGGCGGCGCCTACGCCTCGAGCTCGACCGCCGTCACGTCCAACGCCGCCTCATTCGCGGTGGGGCCGTACGATGTGCCGAACGCCTCGATCGAGGCGACCGCCGTCTACACGAACAATCCGCCGTGCGGCGCGATGCGCGGCTTCGGCGCGGTGCAGACCTGCTTCGCGTCGGAGGCGCAGATGGACAGGCTCGCCGAGGCGCTGGCGATCGACCCGGTCGAGCTGCGCCTGCTGAACGCGCTCGCCCCCGGCGACGTCCTGCCGACCGGGCAGAGGATCACCGGCTCGCTGCCGATCGCGGAGACGATTCGTGCCGCCGCTGCGCTCGAGCCCCCGCCCGCCGAGGAGCTGCCGCGCGACGTGCTGCGGCTACCCGGCGGGGCCGGGAACACGACGAAGGGCGAGGGCGTCCGGCGCGGCGTCGGGTTCGCGGTCGGCTTCAAGAACATCGGCTACTCGGAGGGCTTCGACGACTACTGCGCCGCTCGTGTGCAGTTGCACGCGGACGGGTCGGCCGAGGTGCACTGCGCCGCGGCGGAGGTCGGTCAGGGTGTGACCGGCGTCATCCTCCAGGTCGCCCGCACGGAGCTGGGGATCGACGACGTTCGCCTCGCTCCGGTCGTGACCTCGACCGTCGACTCCGCCGGGTCCACGTCGGCCTCGCGGATGACGTGGATGGCGGCCGGGGCAGTCCGCGACGCGTGCCGCGCCGCGCTCGAGGAGCAGGCGCGCCGGCCTGGCGAGGAGATCGACGTCGAGAAGATCTACCGCCACCCCCCAACGACGCCCCTCGACCCTGAGACTGGTCAGGTCACCGGCGAACGCACCCACGTGGCGTTCGCCGCGTGCGCGATGAAGGTCGTCGCGGAGGTCGACATCGAGCTCGGGCTGACGCGCATCGTCTGGATCGGAGCGGCGCAGGACGTCGGCAAGGCGGTCAACCCGCAACAGGTCGAAGGCCAGATCGAGGGCGGGACCGCGCAGGGCCTCGGGCTGGCGCTGATGGAGGAGATCCAGACGCGCGACGGCCGGATCACGAACGCGAGCTTCACCGACTACCTGATCCCGACGGCTCTCGACATGCCGCCCGTCGAGTCGGTGCTGATCGAGGCTGCGGAGCCCGACGCGCCCTACGGCGT
>JALYLO010000379.1 GCA_030774175.1 Actinomycetota bacterium | reverse complement strand
CCGGGACGAGCTCCGACGGGCGCCGCGCCGAGTTCGCCACCGCCGGCACGGTGATCACGTTCCGCGGCTTCCTGCTCGCCTACGAGGAAGGGCGCGACGAGCCGACCGGCGACGCCGAGGAGAAGGTGCTGCCCGCGCTGCACGAGGCCGACGAGTTGAGCGCGACCGCGCTCGAGCCGGAAGGTCATTCGACCTCTCCGCCCGCGCGCTACACCGAGGCGAGCCTCGTGAAGGCGCTCGAGGAGCGCGGCATCGGCCGCCCGTCCACCTACGCCGCGATCATGGGCACGATCCTCGACCGCGGCTACGTGCGCAAGCAGGGCCAGGCGCTCGTGCCCGAGTTCCTGGCGTTCGCGGTCGTCAACCTGCTCGAACGGCACTTCGGGCAACTGGTCGACTACGAGTTCACGGCGCGCATGGAGGACGACCTCGACGAGATCGCGTCGGGCGACGAGGCGCGCACCGCCTGGCTCCAGCGCTTCTACTTCGGCGAGAACGGCGACAACGGCCTGAAGGACCTCGTCAAGCAGCGGCTCGGCGACATTGACGCCCGCGAGATCAACACGGTTGCGCTTCCGCGCACCGACATCGTCGTGCGCGTCGGCAAGTACGGCCCCTACCTCGAGCGGGGCGACCAGCGGCAGACC
Organism: Actinomycetota bacterium; assembly: GCA_030774175.1. Next base: position 1,816 of record JALYLO010000379.1, on the reverse strand, counting down.
CTGCCGGACGGGATCGCACCCGACGAGCTGACGCCTGAGCGCGCCGAGGAGATCCTGGCGCAGGGCGGGCAGGGGCAGGAGCTCGGCGTCGATCCAGGCACGGGCCGGACGATCGCGGTGCGCGCCGGCCGCTACGGCCCGTACGTGATCGAGTTGCTCGAGGGCGACGAGAAGCCCCGGACCGCCTCGCTCCTGAAGACGATGTCGCCCGAGACGGTCACGCTCGAAGACGCGCTCCGGCTGCTGACGCTGCCACGGACGCTCGGAGAGTCCGACGGCGAGGAGGTGGTCGCGGCGAACGGCCGCTACGGCCCCTACGTCAAGAAGGGCAAGGAGTCACGCTCGCTCGAGAACGAGGAGGAGCTCTTCACGGTCACCCTCGAGGACGCGCTCGCCCTGCTCGCCCAGCCCAAGCAGCGCGGCCCCAAGGCTGCCTCGCCGCCGTTGAAGGAGCTCGGCGACGACCCGGTCAGCGGGAAGCCGGTCGTCTTGAAGGAGGGCCGCTTCGGCCCCTACGTCACCGACGGCGAGACGAACGCCAGCCTGCGGGCCGGCGACTCGGTCGAGGAGATCACCCCGGCACGGGCGGCGGAGCTGCTCCAGATTCGCCGGGAGGCCGGGTCTGGGAAAAAGCGCAAAAAAAAGAAACGCTCGTAACGGACTCGCAACAGTCAGTTCCAACATTTCAGACCGCGAACCGTCCATAATCAGGGAGGCGGCGGCTGGAATCGCGAAGCTGCCGTGCGCGTTGGAATGGGCGCTACCCTGGGGTCCAGCAGCCAGAGTCCCGCAGGTTTGACCCTCAGGTTTGCTCGGCAGGTGTGCGGGGGCGCCCGAAGAAACGAAAGGACATCGAGAGCGACTTGACCCAGACTCAGCTGAACGAACTGCTCGAGACCGAGAGCGCCCGCACCCTCATCGAGGCGGGGGAGGAGCGCGGCTGGATCGAACCGGCCGAGCTGGAGGCGTTCGCGGTCGAGAACGACCTGCCGGAAGGCGAGATCACCGACGTGGTCAAGGAGCTCGAGCGCATCGGTCTCGAGGTCCGCGAACCCGTCACCGAGGAGAAGAACACGAAGCACAAGCCGGAGCCCGTGGTCTACGAGGCCTCTGCACCTTCGGGCGCGGGCGACAGCCTTCAGCTCTTCCTCGCCGACGTCGGCAAGCACAAGCTGCTGACCGCGCACGAGGAGGTCGTGCTCGCGAAGGCGATCGAGCGCGGCGACGGCCGCGCGAAGCGCCGCATGATCGAGTCGAACCTGCGCCTCGTCGTGTCGATCGCTAAGGGCTACCGCGGGCTCGGTGTTCCGTTCCTCGATCTGATCCAGGAGGGCACGCTCGGTCTGAACCGCGCTGTCGAGAAGTTCGACTGGCGCCGCGGCTACAAGTTCTCGACCTACGCGACCTGGTGGATCCGCCAGTCGGTGCAGCGCGCCGTCGCGAACCACGCGCGGACGATCCGGGTTCCGGTGCACGTCGTCGAGCGCCAGCAGAAGCTGTCGCGCGCGGCACGCCGGCTCGAGGTCGAGCTCGGTCGGGAGGCGACGAAGGAAGAGCTCGCAGAGGCGACCGGACTGCCGCTCCAGCACGTGGAGGAGGCGCTCTCGGCCGCGTCGGCGTCCGTCTCGCTGAACCAGACGGTCGGCGCCGACGACGAGGGCGAGCTCGGCGATCTCTTCGCCGACCGTGAGGCTGCGGACCCCTTCGAGGAGGCCGAGGAGTCGCTCCGGCGCCAGAACATCCGCAAGGCACTCGACGCGCTACCCGAGCGCGAGCGGCGAATCCTCGAGCTGCGGTTCGGCTTCGAGGGCGAGCC
>JALYLO010000378.1 GCA_030774175.1 Actinomycetota bacterium | reverse complement strand
CCGGGAGCCCTGCCCGGACGTGGAAGGCGCGCACAGCTTCCGAAATCGCGACGATCCTCTTGACGCCGTGCATGAAGAGGCGGTCGACATGCCGGAACGGCCCGAGGAGGTAACGGTCGTCGTTGTGACGCGTCGAGACGAAGGGCACCCCGAGCGCGTGCGCGGCGATCGACCCGTAGGCGTCGGCGTGGACCATGTGCGTGTGCAGGAGGTCCGGGCGCTCGGCCCGGGCAGCACGAACGACGCCGAGGGCAAGCCGCGGTGAGGCGTCGAAACCGCAGCGCAAGCGGCTCCACGGGATCTCCCGCGCATCGAGTGCGCGGTGGAAGCGATCTGCGTCACCACCGGCGTCCAGTGAGAGGAACCGTGCGTCGATGTCGTGCTCGCGCAGGGCCGGCAGCAGGGCCAGAAGATGCTGCTCGGCGCCGCCGATCCCTTGCACCTTCATCGCGTGGAGGACCCTCACCGAGCGAGGATCTTGGCGTACACGGCATCGATGTCGTCGACCATGCGCTCGGTGGAAAACCGCTCGCGCATGCGCGTCGCGCCGGTCTGACCGAACGAGGCGCGGAGTGCGGGGTCATCGCGGAGGCGAATGAGGTGTGCCGCGAGTTCGTCGACGTCGCCCACCGGCGCGAGGAAGCCGGTCTCGTTGTCGTCGACGACCGTGCGGGTGCCGCCGGCGTCCGTCGCGACGACCGGAATGCCCGAGGCAAGCGCCTCGATCGCGACCACCGGCGCCCCCTCGTTCGCAGACGTCAAGAGGAAGGCGTCGAATGCGCTGTACCAGGCGCCCATGTCCTCGACGTAGCCGAGAATCTGCACGCGATCGTCGATACCGAGCTCGGCGGCGAGCCGCCGTACGGCTCCGCTCAGCTCACCGTCGCCGGCGATCACGAGTCTGCTGCCTTCGACGCGTGCGACGGTACGCACCAGGTCGAGGGGTCGTTTGATCTCCGACAGGCGGCCGGCCCAGCCGATCACGAACTCGCTCGCGCCCGCTCCTGCCTGCCCGCGCTTCTCGTCGCGGACCCCGACGCGCCCAAGGCGCGCGTCGAGGTCGAAGCCGTAGTGGACGACGACGATCTTGTTGCGAGGGGCGACGTGGAAGCGGACGAGGTCGTCGCGTACTTGGTCGCTGACGGCAACGATCCGGTCGGTGACTCGGGCTAGACCTCGTTCGATCAGGCGGAACATCTGCTCACGCGACGCGGTGAAGTACCCGCTGAGGACGTGGCCGTGGAACGTGTGCACGACGGCTCGCGGTCGACGCCTTCCCGCGAGTACTGCCGCCAGGCGACCGGTCGTTCCCGCCTTCGACGTGTGCGTGTGCAGCACGTCCGGCCGCCGTTCACGAAGCAGGGCACGAAGGACGCGCACCGCAGTCGCGTCGTCGCGGAGTGACACTTCGCGCCTGAGCGCCGGCAGGCGTAGATACGGGACGGCAAGCTCGCGCGCGACGTACTCCATCGACGCCTCGCCCGGCGGGACAGTCCCGGCCACGACCAGTACGTCGTGGCCGCGCTTCTGCTGGCCCGCCGCCAGTTCCAGGACAGACAGCGCGGCACCGCCCACGTTCAGGCGCGCGATGACATGCACGATCTTCACGCCGCTTCAGTCCGGGCGATTGCGGCCACCGCAGGAACGAGTCCCACGGTGAGCCAAAAGAGGGCAGCAAGCGGCGTTCCGCCGAAAAGTCCTTCGCCGGCGATCGCACCGAGCGCTGCGGCGGTCCAGACAGCGGGCAGGTACGCGGTGCGGTCAGCGGCGGATCCAGCGGCGCGAACGCCGGCGACGACGAGCGAGAGGAGGACAGCCGCGAAGAGAACGCCACCGACGAGCCCGAGCTCGTAGAGAACCTGGTCGTACGCCTGCTGAGGGATGAACTCACCGACGCGCGGGGGAAAGTACCGGGAGGGCTGATCGCTGAAGCGGCGGCGCGCGTCGGGAAGATAGCGCGCGTACTCGGAGGCCGGCAGGTTGCCATGCCAACCCGCTCCGAAGATGGGATGGTCGAGGAAGACGCGCCCGCCGACGTAGACGAAGATCAGGCGTTGGCTCCAACCGCCGGCGTACTGGCCGGGATGCTGCGCAGGCTTGCCGAACCACGCTTGAAGGAATCCCAGGTCGCCGCCACCGGCGCGCAGGCCGAGGGTTCCTCCGGTCACCAGAACGACGACGACGAGTGTGCCTGCGACCGCGCGCCAGTCGAGCCGGCGAGCGGCTACGACCGCAACGAGAAGCGCGGCGATCCCGAGGTAGAACCCCAGAAGGCTCGCGAGCGCGGCGGCGAAGATCACGCCAAGGCCGCCCGTCGCGATCGCCGCAATCGCGCGGCGGCGGCTCGCGTGCCGCTCGAAGAGCAGGGCCACACCGTAGACGAGCGGCACGGTCGCGATCGCGGCGAAATCGTGCTCGCCGAGGAATGAGCTCTGGCGGCCGCCGCCGTCCCGAACGAAGTCGAAGATAGCGACTGCGTCCGCGGCGGCAATGACGAGGAGCAACAGGTCGACCAACGCCTCTAGCTTGGCTCGGTCGCGTACGAAGACGAGCGCACCCAACGAGAGCGCGCCCAACTCGACCAGCTTGCCCGCAGCCACGAAGCCGACGGCGCCGGTCGTGGCGCCGCTCACGAGAAGCAGCAACGCGAACGAGGCGCCACTCAGAGCGGCGCCGCGCGCCGTGCGGGGGATCCGACGGCCGCGCGCGAGGTTGAATGCGCACGTCGCGGTGAGCGCGAGCAATACCACGTCCGTCAACACGAGGGAAGCGGTCGTCGTACCGACAGCGACATCGAGGCTCGGCTGGTCTGCTGCCCTCCAGAGCGACAGCGCGAGAGCCGTCAAGAAGAGCGCAAACGGCCATTCGCGCAGTTGTCGCCAGAGCTCCAGCTGTCGCAGGGCCGCCACGGCGCCCTACGATACGTTGCCGTCGCGGCGGCACTGGACATGCAGATCGTCTTCCTCACAGGCATCTGGCCGCCCGATGTCGGCGGTCCGGCGACGCATGGTCCCGACTTCGCGCGGTTCTTGCGGGACCGGGGACACGGGGTCCACGTCGTCACGATGGGAGATTCGGAGCCGAGCGACCGCCCCGTGCCCGTCGAAAGCGTTTCGCGTGGGCGCCCGTTCGTACTGCGATATCCCGCGGTCGCTCTGCGCAGCGCCCGGCTCGCCCGCGCGGGCGACATCGTCTACGCGACGGCGACCTACGCGGCTGCCGCCGCCGCGTCGGTTGCAGCGCGCCGGCCACTCGTCGTGAAGCTCGTCTCTGATCCGGCCTACGAACGTGCACGGCGATACGGTCTCTTCACCGGGTCTCTCGAAGCGTTTCAGACTGCTTCCGATCCACGTGTCCGAGCGGTCAGGGCACTGCGCACGGCGTCGCTGGGGCGTGCGCGCACGATCGTCGTACCGAGCGCATACCTGGCTGGAATCGCCTCGGCGTGGGGCCTCGACCAGAGCCGAATCCACGTGCTCGTCAATCCGGCTCCCCTGCCGTCCGACGTCGTGCCAGAGCCGCTTCCGCCTGGGACGTTCGTCTTCGTCGGCCGGCTGACGGAGCAAAAGGCACTGACGGTCGCCCTCGCCGCACTGGCACGTGTGCCCGCCGGCCGGCTCCTGCTCGTCGGTGACGGCCCGGAGCGTTCGCGCCTCGAGGAGGCGGCTCACGCAGAAGGCGTGGCGGACCGAGTCCAGTTCGTCGGATCGCTCTCCCGCGCTGTCGCGCAGCGTTATGTCGCGGGAGCGCGCGCCTCGTTGCTCTCCTCGGCGTGGGAAAACCTTCCGCATAGCGTGGTCGAGGCACTGGCGGTGGGGACACCCGTCGTGGCAACGTCCGTCGGCGGTGTCCCCGAGGTGATCCGCGACGGCGAGAATGGGCTCCTGGTGCCGCCCAACGATCCCGATGCGCTGGCGCTGGCGATGACCCGCGTCCTGGAGGACGATACGTTGCGGGAGCGTCTCGCCGCGGCTGCTCGACCTTCGGTCGCGGCCTTCGGTCGTGACGCGATCTACGCGCGCCTCGAGAGCCTCCTCGAGAAGGCCGCGCTCTGAGTAGGCCACGCGTTCTCTTCGTGAGTAGGGGGCGCATCCAACTACCGCTCGCACCGTGGCTCGCGCGCAAGTGGGACGCGCTCTCCGAGGAGTTCGCGGTGCGCGCGCTCAACGCCGGCGCTGGAACGGGGGACGCGCGATTCCGCCTCCT
>JALYLO010000377.1 GCA_030774175.1 Actinomycetota bacterium | reverse complement strand
GGGCACCCGCTCCCCAGGCACATGTGCCTAGCCGATCTTGTCGGCGATGGCGCGGGCCGCGGTCTTGAAGGCGACCTTCGCGGGCGTGGAGCCCGATCCCTTCGTCGACTTGACCCAGGCCTGGCCGAGATCGTTCCACACCGAGTCCATCTGCGGGATGTTCGGCATCGGAACGCCGCCCTTCGACGCGGTCGAGAACTGCGTCAGGATGGGGTCGCTCGACTTCGCGGTCGAGTTCGCCGGCGGGCGGCCGTTCGCAGCAGCGAGCTGCGTCTGGGCCGACGGCGATGCCATGAAGTTCGTCACCAGGTCGGTGGCGGCACTGCCGACACCGTGCGCGGCTGCGTACTTCGTGACCATGAAGCCCTGGACGCCGAGGAACGGCACCGACGGCTTGACGATCGCGGGCATCTGGATGACCTTGAACTTGAGGCCGCTCTTCTTCAACGTGTCCGCATTCCACGGGCCGGTGATCCAGAAGGCAGCCTGGCCCTTCAGGAAGGCGTTTTGCGCAATGGCGCCGTCGACCTTCGAGCTGATCAGGCCCTCCTTGTTCCACTTGTCCACGAGGCCTGCGTTCTTCAACAGGGTCGGGCTCGCCACGCCGATGTCCGACGGGTCGAGGTTGCCGGCGTGGTTGACGCCGAAGATGTAGCCGCCGAGGCCCGAGAAGAACGGGTACATGTGGTACGCGTCACCGCCGGAGCCCTGCTGGACGGCGATGCCGAAGCTCAGGTGCGCCTTCTTCTTCTGCGCGAGCGCCTCGGTCTCGAGCTGCTTGAAGGTCGTCGGGACCTTCGCCAGCTTCGTGTTCACGACCAGGCCGATGTTCTCGACCGCGGCCGGGATGCCGTACAGCTTCTTGACGGCGGTGCCGTACGAGAAAGCGTTCAGCGTGTACGCGGGGAACTGCGTCTTGACCGCCGCGCTCGGGAAGAGCGGCTGCACGAGACCGTTCGCGGCCAGCTTGCCGGTCCAGTCGTGGGCGGCAGTGATCACGTCGGGGGCGTCCGCCGCGGCAACGGTGCCGAGATCGTCGCGGATGTTGCCGAACTGCTTGGTGACGACCTGGATGGTCGCGCCGTTCGCGGCCGCCCAGTCGCCGGCGACCTTTGTCACGGCTGCAGCGCGATCCGAGTCCGTCCAGATCACGATGTTGGTCGCCTTGTGGGACGCCGTCGCCGACGAGGCGACGATTGCTCCGAGGACGGCCACGCCGCCGAGGAGCGTCCACAGGCGCTTGATCGAATTTTGCATCAAAGCCCTTCCATGCTCGAGGAACACACACGACCCGGGCCAGCTGGGGGCAGGCACCTGAACGCACCAGTGTAGAGCCAAATCGGTGATTGCACATCGGCGTTTTCTCCGGATCCTGAAACCTGGATATGCAGGTATGCAATGGATCCGGCGGGTGCGCTAGGCTCGTCCCATGGCCGCCGTGCGCACCATTCACCTCGAGACCTCGGTGCCGGGGCCCCGCTCCCGTGCGGTGCTCGATCGCCTCGCCGCGAGTGTCGCCTCACCGCTTTCGATCATCTTTCCACTGGTCGCCGCCGAGGCGCGCGGGGTCACGATCACGGACCTCGACGGGAATGTCTTCATCGACTTCACCGGGGGTGTGGGCTGCCTGAACGTCGGCCATTCCCACCCGCACGTCGTCGCAGCGGCTCAGGAGCAGCTCGACAAGTTCTCGCACACGGACTTCACCGTCGTGCCGTACGAGATCTACGCGGATCTCTCGGAGCGTCTGCTCGCGCTCGCGCCCTTCACCGGTCCGGCGAAGGCGGCCTTCTTCAACGCCGGCACCGAAGCGGTCGAGAACGCGGTCAAGTTCGCCCGTGCGCACACCGGCCGCCACGCCGTGATCGGGTTCGAGGGGGCCTTTCACGGCCGGACGATGCTGTCGCTGGCGCTGACCTCGAAGACCCATCCGTACAAGGCTGGTCTCGGCCCATTCGCGCCCGAGGTCTACCGCGTGCCCTTCCCGAACGCCTACCGCGGCCCGTCGGCGGCCGAGGCGCTTGCGGCGCTGCGGGGGGCGTTCCTGACGGCCGTCGCCGCGGAGGACGTCGCCGCGATCGTCGTCGAGCCCGTCCAGGGCGAGGGCGGGTTCATCCCGGCCACCTCCGAGTTCATGCGTGGCGTGCGAGAGATCTGCGACGAGCACGGCATCGTCCTCATCTGCGACGAGGTGCAGTCCGGCTTCGCGCGTACCGGGCGCTTCTTCGCGATCGAGCACTTCGGCGTCGAGCCGGACCTGATCACGGTCGCGAAGTCGATCGCGATGGGGCTGCCGCTCTCCGGCGTGCTCGGCAAGGCGGCGATCATGGATGCGCCCGCCGTCGGCGGTGTCGGCGGCACATTCGTCGGCAACCCCGTGGCCCAGGCGGCCGCGCTCGCCGTCCTCGACGTGATCGAGGACGAGGGGCTTGTCGAGCGCTCGGCCGCGCTCGGGGAGACGATGCGGGCCCGTATGGAGGCCTGGCGGGGGCGCTTCCCGCGGGTCGGTGACGGCCGCGGCCTCGGCTCGATGCTCGCGATCGAACTGGTCGACGATCGTGAGTCGAAGCGCCCGGCGACCGAGCTTGCGTCCCGTGTGATCACGGAGGCGCTCGGCCGCGGGCTCCTGCTCCTGCGCTCGGGAGTGCACGGGAACTGCATCCGGGTGCTCGTGCCGCTCGTCATCTCGGATCCGGAGCTCGACGAGGCGCTCCAGGTCTGGGAGGACGCGCTGGCGGCTGCGCTTTAGCGGCGAACGGTTCGCGGTACCCTGGAGCGCCGATGGTCGGCGACGTCCTTTCAGGCCGGTACGAGCTCGAGGAGCTGGTCGGCGTCGGCGGCATGTCCAGCGTCTTTCGGGCGCACGACCGGCTGCTCGACCGCAAGGTGGCGCTGAAGGTCCTCCACCAGCACTACGCCGGGGACGAGGAGTACGTCGAGCGGTTCCGGCGCGAGGCGCGGTCGGTCGCGACGCTCTCGCACCCGAACATCGTCACCGTGATCGACCGCGGGGACCACGAGGGGCGCCAGTTCATCGTCTTCGAGTATGTCGAGGGCGAGAACCTGAAGCAGTTGATCGAGCGCCGCGGTCGTGCGCCCGTCTCGACGGCGCTCGAGCTCGGGATTCAGATCGCGCGCGGGCTTGCGTTCGCGCACCAGCAGGGTCTCATTCATCGTGACGTCAAGCCGCAGAACGTCCTGCTGAACGGCGACCGGCAGGCGAAGGTGACGGATTTCGGCATCGCGCGCTCACTCGACGTCAAGCGCGGGATGACCCAGACCGGCACGGTGCTCGGAACCGCCGACTACATCGCGCCCGAGCAGGCGCAGGGACAGCGCGTCGACGAGCACACGGACGTCTACTCGCTCGGGGTCGTCCTCTACGAGCTGCTTCTGAACGAGGTTCCCTTCCCGGGCGAGAACTTCGTCGCTGTGGCGATGCGCCATATCAACGAGGAGCCACCGTCGATTCGAGACAAGCGGCCCGACGTGCCGCCGCGCGTCGAGGCGGCCGTGCACCGCGCGATGGCAAAGGATCCCGCAGCGCGGTTCCAGACGATGGTCGAGTTCTGCCAGGAGCTCGAAGCCTGCCTCGCGGAAGCACAGGGCACGCAGCTCGCCGAGCCCGCAGTCGGACGCGGACGCCCGGCGCGACGTCGCCGGCGCGGGCTGTCGCCGTGGCCGTTGATTCTGGTGCTGCTCGCGCTGATCGCAATCGGTGCCGTCGTCGCCTACCTGGCCGTTCACGGCGCCCCGAATTGGGGCCCGTCGGGTGGTGGCGGAACGGCCGGCACCGGCGCTGCGATCAAGCTCACCGCTGTGACCGCCTACGATCCTTACGGCAAGCCGCCGGGGCAAGAGCACAACGCCGACGCCCATTACGCGACCGACGCGAGTGCCGCCACCTACTGGGAGACCGAGAGCTACCACTCGAGCTTCGCGGCAATTGGCAAGAAGGGCGTCGGGCTCGTGCTCGACGCTGGCAAGCCCGTGCAGCTCCACCAGCTCGGCCTCGCCACCCAGACGCCGGGGTTCACCGCGGTGATCCGCGGCGGCGACTCGGCGCCGGGTCCGTTCCCCGACTACCTGAGCGCCTCACAGCTCGCCACGAGCCAGACGCAATTCGTCCTGCAGGGCGGCAAGGACCGCTACTACCTGATCTGGATCACGAGTCTCCCGCCGGGGCTCGTCGCCCGGATCAACGACGTGCAGGCGAACTAGATCTAGAACCGAAGCTGCGAGCGCCGCTCGAAGCGCTCGAGCGCGAGCGCGGCGAGTTGCTCGAGCAGTTCGGCGTACGGAATGCCGGATGCCTCGAAGAGGCGCGCATACACGCTGGTCGAGGTGAAGCCCGGGATCGTGTTCAGCTCGTTCACGAGCACCTCTCCGTCGTCGCGCACGAACAAGTCGACGCGCGCCATGCCCTCGCAGTCGGTCGCAACGAACGCGCGGACCGCGAGCTCCTGCGCTCGCTCGCCCTGCTCGTCGGCGAGGCGCGCCGGGACGACGAGGTCCATCTCGCCCTCGTCGTACTTCGCCTCGTAGTCGTACCACTCGTTCGACGTCACGACGATCTCGCCGGGGAGCGACGCGGTCGGCAGCAGGTTGCCGAGAACGCCGACCTCGACCTCGATCCCCGAGACGAACTCCTCGACGAGGACCTTCTCGTCGTGCTCGAAGGCGAGCGCCACGCCCCTCTGGAGCTCCGCTTCGTCGTGGGCCTTCGTGATCCCGACGCTCGAACCGAGGCGTGCCGGCTTCACGAAGCACGGATACCCGAACGGGTTCCGCGGCTTGTCGCCGATGCGCAGCGTGATGTTCGCCGTCACCGGGACGTCGTGGTCGCGGAGCACGGCCTTGAAGACGTCCTTGTCCATGCAGAGCGCCGAGGCGAGCACGCCCGCGCCCACGTAGGGGACTCCGGCGAGCTCCAAGAGGCCCTGCACGGTGCCGTCCTCGCCGAACGGGCCGTGCAGCATGGGGAAGACGACGTCGACGCCTGCCAGCGTCGCCGCGACGTCCCTGCCCGGCAGCCGAACGGCAACACCGGAACCTGGTTCGCTCCTCGAGCCAGGTGCCAGAGTGAGACGCCCCGACTCGAGGCTCCACCGCCCGGAGCGATCGATCTCGACGGAGACCACGTCGTTTCCGCTCCGCTCGAGCGCGTCGATCACGCTCGCGGCAGACGCGATCGAGATCGGGTTCTCGCTCGAGCGGCCGCCGAGGATGACGGCGATCCGCCTGCTCACGGGGTCGTGGTCGTCGCCGTCGTCGTGGTCGTCGTCGTCGTGGG
>JALYLO010000376.1 GCA_030774175.1 Actinomycetota bacterium | reverse complement strand
CGTGATGCCGGATTCGACAACATCTCCCTCGATCTCATCTACGGGATCCCCGGCCAGAGCGCCGCCGAGCTCGAAAGCGACCTTGCCGAGGCCCTGGCGCTCGAGCCCGAGCACCTCTCCGCATACGAGCTGGAAGCGAAGCCGGGAACCCGCTTCACGCACGCCCACGGGGCCGAGCTGGAACGCCAGGCCGAGTCGATGGAGTCCTATTTCGAGCTGGTCGTCGAGACGCTGACCGCGGCGGGATACCGCTGGTACGAGACGGCGAACTTCTGCCGCGCGACCGACCGGGACGCGGGCCGCGACCTCCGCGCGCGCCACAACCTCGGCTACTGGCTCGGGCACGACTATCTCGGCCTCGGTGTGGGCGCTGTCAGCACAATCGAGAATCGGCGTTGGCGAAACGCTCCGTCGCTCCAGGGCTACTTCGCGGCGCTCGAGGCGGGCCGGCGGCCACCGCGCGAACTGGAGGAGCTACCGGCGGAGGTGCGCGAGACCGAGCGGGTCATGCTCGGGCTGCGTCTCGACGAGCCGCTCCGGCTGATCGACGTCGAGCACGCGCTCGACGCGGGTGAGCTCGGCCGGCTCGAGCGGCTCGGCCTGGCTGAGCGCCGCGAGGGCACGGTCGCGCTGACGGCTCGCGGGCGCTTCCTCGGCGACGGCGTCACCGCTGCGCTGCTGGCCTGACAGCGTCGCCCGGGAGACGCGAGGCTCGAGGTCGCGGCGCGGCGATGATGGCGACAGCTCGCCTACCATGACCGGGACATGAGCGAGCAGCTGTCAGAACGCCAGCACGAGATCCTGTCGCGCGTCGTCGAGGAGTATGTCGCCACGAGCGTGCCGGTTGGATCCAGGGTGCTCGTCGAGCGGGCGGGATTCGAGGTGTCCGCGTCCACGGTGCGGGCCGAGCTCGCCGAGCTCGAGCGGTTGGGCCTGCTGACACATCCACACACCTCTGCGGGCCGCGTGCCGACCGAAACGGGGTACCGCGTCTACGTCGACGCCCTACTGGCCCGCCAGCAGCCCCGGCCGGCCGAGTTCCCGCTCGAGCTCGGGCCGCCGCGCGCCGAGGTCGACGAGGCGCTCCAGGCGACGACCGAGATGCTCTCCCAGGTGACGCGGCTGCTGGCGCTCGTCTCGGCGCCCCCGCTCGAAGCTGCGACGGTTCGCCATGTCGACGTGCTCCAGCTCCAGCCGAGCGTCGTGATGGTGGTGGTGATCACGTCGACGGGTGGCGTGACCAAGCAGAACTTCGCGTTCCCCGAGCCGGTCGACCCGGGCCTCGTCATGTGGGGCGGGGACTATCTCCGCGAGCGTCTGACCGGTCTCCGGCTCAGGTCGCGACTGCTTGCGCGCGCTTTCGACGAGCCGAGCCTCTCGCCGCGCGAGCGGGCGTTTCTCGCAGCCTTCCGCGGCACGTTCGACGATGTCGGCGAGGAGCGCCGCCTCTACGTCGGTGGTGCCGCCGGGCTGCTCGACGACCTGCGCCTGGAGGAGATCGGCGCCTACCGAAGCCTGATCGACGCGCTAGAGAAGCGCGCGGCGCTGCTCGACGTTCTCGCGCAGTCGCTCGGCCTCCGTCGCCCGTTCGCCCGCGTCGGCGACGAGCTCGAGCAGTCCGGCCTCCACAATCTCGCGCTCGTCGGAACGACGTACGGCTACGCGAATCAGACGCTTGGCACGGTGAGCCTGCTCGGCCCGCTCCGGATGGACTACGAAAAGGCTCTGCACTCGGTCAGGTCGGCCGCCCACGAGCTCTCCCGCTTCGTCGAGGAGGTCTACGCGGAGGACTAGGACGTTTGGCGAAACGTTTGGCGAAACTCGGCACGCCTAGCGTTTGATGATGTTGTGAACCTCGAAGATCTCGGGTTCGCTGGAAAACTCGATTCCGGTGTCGGCCAGTATGGGCATCAACCGCGCACCAAACGCCTCGAACCGCTCCCGAGAGTCCCAGATTTCGCTGACGCGCATGTTCCCTTCCGACCCGAAGCAAACGTGGTAATCGAGTCCGTCCGGAGGAAACTCGCCGTCAGCCTCCTCGAGCCGCCGGACGGCTTCGTCGTACTTCTCGGTCGTCAGGGATATGGGGTTGAAGCGGACAACGATGCTCATGACGCAATCCTCCATGCTCGGGGTCGAGCCGACCTTATCCAGGATCGTGTGGGTTGTGGCGGTCGGCCTTGATCCAAGTGGACTTCGGCTGACACCCCGGTCGGGCTGGGCTCATCACCCGAGCTACCTCCACTGTGACTGGCACCATGTGAAGTCGATGTCCGCCACGGAACGCGACTACTACGAGCTGCTCGGCGTCCCCCGCGACGCCGGCGAGCAGACGATCAAGAAGGCCTTTCGGAAGCTTGCGCGCGAGCTGCACCCCGATGTCTCCGAGCATCCGGAGGCCGAGGTGCGCTTCCGCGAGGTCTCCGAGGCGTACGAGGCGCTCTCGAACGCCGAGACCCGCCAGCTCTACGACCGCTACGGCCACGCCGGCCTCCGCTCGGGCGGCTTCCAGCCGACCCACTTCGACCTCGGCAACCTCGGAGACCTCTTCTCAGCGTTCTTCGGCGACGACCTGTTCGGGGGTGGCTCCCGCACAACCGGTGCGGCACGGGGCGCGGATGTCGGAGCCGAGATCGCGATCGACCTCGTCGACGCCGCTCACGGCGCCTCCGCGACGGTCACCGTCGAACTGGCGGCCACCTGCAAGACCTGTGGGGGCAACGGTGCGGCTCCCGGCTCGAACATCGTCACCTGCCGGCGCTGCGGCGGGAGCGGTCGGCTCCAGCAGGTCTCGCGGAGCGTCTTCGGCGAGTTCGTCCGCCAGGCGGCCTGCCCGCAATGCAGCGGCACGGGCCGCACGATCGAGCAACCGTGCGAGACGTGCGACGGGGCGGGGAGGACGCTCGAGGAGCGGCAGCTCGAGGTCGACATCCCGGCAGGGATCCACGACGGCCAGCGGATCCGCCTCTCCGGCGAGGGTCACGCCGGCGCGCTCGGCGGCCGGGCCGGCGACGTCTACGTCAGCGTGCGCGTCCGTCCCGACGAGCGCTTTGTCCGGGAGGGAAACGACATCTTCTCCCAGGTCGATCTGACCATCGTGCAGGCCGCCGTCGGCGCCACCGTCGGCATCGAGACCCTCGACGGCCCACTCGAGCTCGAGCTCGACGCGGGCACGCAGCCGGGTCACGTGCGCACGCTTCGCGGCCGCGGGATGCCAGTGCTCCAGGGCTTCGGCCGGGGCGACCACCGCGTGCTCGTCAACGTCACGGTGCCCCGGCGACTCACCGACGAGCAGCGCCGGCTGCTCGGAGAATTCGAGCGCCAGAGCGACGACGAGACCTACCGTCCCGACGAAGGGTTCTTCGACAAGCTGAAGAGCGCGTTCCGCTGATTCGCGCCGCCGTCACGGCACCGCGGGAAGCGGCGGAGGAGCTGCGAGCGCGTTTCGTCGAGCTCGCGCCGGAGGGCTTCGAGGAGAGCGAGCGCGCCGGCGTGCTCGAGCTGGCCGCTTACGGCGCCGCTGCGGAGCGCGTGCTCGAAGCCTTTCCCGATGCGTCCCTCGCCGAGGTCGAGCCGGGCTGGGAGGACCGCTGGCGCGAGTTCCACCACGCGGTGCGGATCGGGCCGCTCTGGGTCGGGCCGCCGTGGGAGACCCCGCCGCCCGGCGCCATAGCGGTCGTGATCGACCCCGGCCGGGCGTTTGGCACCGGCGCCCATCCGACGACCCGGCTCTGCCTCGAGTTGCTACTCGACCGGTCGCCAGGCCGTCTCCTCGACGTCGGCTGCGGCTCGGGGGTGATCGCGATCGCCGCGGCAAAGCTCGGCTTCGCCCCGGTCGCCGCGGTCGACGTCGACGTTGCCGCGGTCGAGGCGACGAGGTCGAATGCACGCGCAAACCGCGTCGAGCTGGACGTGAGGCATGCGGATCTGCGGCACGGCGGGCTCCCGGACGCCGACCTCGT
>JALYLO010000375.1 GCA_030774175.1 Actinomycetota bacterium | reverse complement strand
TCCCCGAGGTCGCCGTACGCGACGCACCTGGACGAGCCACGGAGCAGCTGCCGGTCGGCGAGCAGCAGCTCGTCGACGCGGTGGTTCGACGGAACCGCCCGCTTCCACGCGCCGCGCAGCAACTCGCCGTCCTGGATCAGGGCGCGTGGCGGCAGGCGGGTCTCGGTGCGCACGACGAAGTAGTGGTGCGCGACGCGCGCGACGGACGTCCCTGGGACGCCCGCGAACGCGTGCACCGCCGTCCGGGCCTCAGCGGGCGACGCGGCGTAGAACAGCCAGATGCCGAACCGCCGCACGTCCGGGCCGCGCAGGAACGGCAACGCACGAGCGCAGGAGTCGTCATCGACGAGCTGTACCGACCGGACACGCAGGGCGACCAGGTGGTCGAGGATGTTCGCAGGGTGGCCGTAGTCGAACGACGAGAACGGCGCGCCGCTCGTCCCCGTCGAGCCGAACAGGACCGCACCGCGCGGGGCCTCCCTGACGTTATGGACGACCTGGTCGACCCCGATCCGGCTGACCGCGGTTCGCCGGTTGTGGTCGTAGCGCAGCTCGATTCCGAGCAGGCCGCCGACGAGGAGCGCAAGCACGACGAGGCGCAGGCGCCCGGCCCACTGCGCGATCGTGAGGCAACCGGCGAGGACGACGGCGAGGAACGCGGGCGTCACCGGAATCATGTATCGGTCGAAGAAGAGCGCCGAGTTCCCACTCGCCGGGACGACCGAGAAGAAGACGACCGGAGCCGAAACGGTGAGCGCGCAGAAACCGAGCGTGCGATATGCGCGCCGGCCGAGCAGCGAAAGTACGCCGACAGCAGCGAGGACCGTGAAGTAGTTGACGTCATGCCGCCCCGGAGCGACGAATTGCAGCGCGTCCTCCCAGACCGGGCGTCCCGAGAACGTCCGCCCGCGCGCCGGCCCCGAGCCGACGCCGTAGCGGTCGCCCAGCACGTGCAACGTCCGGACGTAGTACGGCACGAACGCAAGCAGCAGCGCGACGGCGCCCGGCCAGGCCTGGCGCAGGACAGCGCGCGGCGGGTGTGGGGCGTAGACGAGCGCCGCGGCGAACGCCGTCAGGGCGTACAGCGGGGCGGTCGGGTGGATGAACACCGACAGCCCGAGCAGCGCCCCGGCCACGACCCAGAGACGCATCGCACCGTCGTCTGCGGCCTTCAGAGCGAGCACGGTCGCCCACATGAGCCAGGCGAAGAGCAACGTGTGCGGACGACCGAACGTCGCGTAGAGGACGGGGATCGGCGAAACGGCGGTCAGCAGCACGACCCCGGCGGCCGCCTCTCTCCCGAGCAGCCGGCGCACGAGGAGCCCCGCGGCGGGCAGCGCGAGGCAGCAGAAGACCAGCGACGGCACGCGCAGCGCGGCGAGCCCAGGCCACCATCCGAGCAGAAAGTGCTCGAGCCAGAAGTGCAGCGGCCCGCCACCGCGCTTCGTCGAGACGATGTGGAAGACGTGACCGAAGGAGAAGTCAGCGACCCGGAGCGTCAGCTCCTCGTCGACGTTGAGCGGCGCCGACCACACCGCCGGCAGTGCCAGCCAGGTGAGAAGCGACGCCGCGGCAACCGTCGCGGCGGGCAGAAGAGCGCGGCGAGCTCCACTAGTCAGGGCGCGAAGCTGCGAGCGCCTGCATCTCGGGCGTCTCGGGAGCGGCGCGGTAGGGGTGCTCGTCCGCGACGTCGGTCTCGTGGTAGACGCTCTCGGCGTTCACTTCCCAGATGTCGTGGTGCGCTCCTCGGAGCATGTTGTCGACGGCGCGCATTGCGGTGAGCATCGAATGGTCCGAGTTGTTGTAGCGGTGCAGCCCGTTGCGCCCGACCTGTTGCAGGTTGTCAACCCCATCCAGCCACGTGCGGATCGTCCCGACGCGCTCGGCATAGTCGGCGTCGTAGATCGGGTACGCCTTCGGCACGCGGATCGCGAAACCGCGCTCGACCTTCGAGCGCGGCGCGAGGCGGAGTTGCTCGAGCTCGAGCGCCGCGAGCTCGACCAGCGCGGCGTCGTCCATCGTCCAGAGATCGTCGCCCTCGAAGCAGAAGTACTCCAGCCCGACGCACGCCTTGTCCGGGTCCGGGACCATCCAGGGCGACCACGAGCGGTAGTTCTGGATGCGGCCGACCCGGACGCCCGGTTCGTGGATGTAGATCCAGTTGTCGGGGAACAGGTCCTCGCCGTCGACGACGAGTGCAACGGTGAGGAAGTCGCGGTAGCGCAGCCCGCGGGCCGCATCGAGCACGTCCTGAGGCGGCGACGGCCGAGCCATTTCGACGACGGCGCGCAGCGGCAGGGAGGAGATGACGGCGTCAGGAAGTGCGTACGAGACACCGCCGGCCTCGACCTCGACGACCCGGCCGCCCGCGAGCTCGATGCGCGTGACCGGAGCCTCGAGCCGCACGTCGCCCCCTTCGCTCTCGATCGCGACCGTCATCGCATCCCACATCTGCCCGGGGCCGAATCTGGGGTAGTTGAACTCCGAGATCAGGCTCTTCACCTTGTTGCCCCTGTTGCCGAAGAAGGCGGCCTTCGCGGCGGAGAAGAACGAGAGCCCCTTGATCCGCTGCGCAGCCCACTCCGCACGGATCTCGGACGTCGGGACACCCCACACCTTCTCGGTGTAGGACTTGAAGAAGAGCTCGAAGAGGCGCCGTCCAAAGCGGTTCGACACCCAGTCCTCGAGTGAGTCGTCGACCTTGTTGCGGCGTGCGGCGGCGTGCAGGTACGACGCCAGGCAGCGCGCGAGCTCGACGAGACCGAGCTTCCTGATCACGTCGGGCCCCCGGAGCGGGTAATCCAGGTAGCGGTTGTTCCAGTAGATGCGCGACATCCGCGGCCGCAGCAGGAACTCCTCGCCGAGGATCTCGTGCCAGAGCAAGTCGACCTCCGCCGATTTGGTGAAGAAGCGGTGGCCGCCGAGGTCGAAGCGATAGCCGTCGATCTCGACCGTCTTCGCGAGGCCGCCGACCTGATCTTCGGCCTCCAGCACGACCACGTCGCGGCCCGCCCGCTCCAGCAGGTAGCCGGCGGTCAGGCCTGCCGGCCCGCCGCCGAGCACGAGCGTGGTCTGAGAGGTCTCGATCATCATGAGGTCGGCCGAGGCCGAGGCCGCCGACTGTAGATGATCTAGCTCCGGCGCCGGTACACGAACGCCTGCAGCGGCTTGAAGTAGTTCCGGTGGAGCGCGATCTCGTCGCTCGACACATGACGCACGAGCTGCAGGCGCGGATCGCGCTGGAGCAAAGCCGTCCATTCGACCGAGCGCTGCCAGACGAGGTGCGTCCACTGGGCCCGCCACGCCCGGTAGTCGCGGAAGACGGGAGTGACCACCACGAACTCGCCGCCGGGCGGGACGGTCTCGAGCAACGCGTCGAGCGTCGGCCGCGGGCGGGCCGCGCGCAGCCGGTCGACTGCGTCGCGCCAGTCGAAGAGCTGCGGGTCGGCGACCCGGCCGAGCGTCGTCGCGAACCGCAGGCGCGCACCGAGATAGTGGCGCAGGAGCGGCACCTGCTCCGGATGTGTGGAGATGACGAGCTCGCCCGCGCGCAGGGACGGTGCGAGCGCCGCACTCACCTGACGGGCGTTCTCCTTGTTGTCCTTGACCGAGTAGCCCGCCCAGAGGAACGCGACGGCCACGAGGGCGGCGGTGCCGAGCCGGCCCGCGCGCACGAGCCCGCGCGACGCGAGCAGCAGGAGCGGGCCGAGGACGACCGCGAAGTACCGCGTCGCCCACGCCGGCGAGAGCTGCGAGAGGAGCCAAGCGAGCAGAACCGTCACACCCGCGACCACCGCCAGCGTCAGCACCGTGACCCGCTCCTCGTCTCCGCGGCGGCGTACGACCGATGCGAGGCCCGCACCGCCGACGAGCGCGAAGGCCATCAGCGGCGCGTCGCCGTTGAAGACGGCGCCCGGCGCGAGCACGAGATCGTGGAAGCCGGGCGCGGACGCCCAGGGCGCCCCCGTGTGGCGGGCCTGGGAGAACAGCGTCGGGAGCCAGGGTGCGTAGAGCAGCGCGACTCCCGCGGCTGCAGCGGCGAGGAGGCGAAGCCGCTCGCGCGCGAAGAGCGCGGTGGCGGCGGCGAGCCCGACGCAGAAGAAGAGCGCCCAGTTGTGCACGTAGAGCATCGCGGCGAGGACGAAGACGAGGACGAGGACCCACGCTCTTCGACCGCGCAGGATCCCGTTCACGTAGGCGAGCGCGGCGATCAGCGAGAGAAACGCCTCGAGCGAGTACATCCGCGTTTCCTGCGCGTAGTAGGTGAGGTACGGGTCGAGCGCCGCGACCGCCGCGCAGTAGAGACCGGTCGAGCGACCGAACAAGCTGCGACCGACAGCAAAGGCAAGGGGGATGCAGCCGAGCGCGAAGAGCAGGGAGAGCGTGTGCGTCGCGCGCTCGCCGTCTCCGAAGAGGCGGATCCAGACGCCGAGCAGCAGGTAGTACGCGGGCGGGGAGCCGTCCTCCCTGAGCAGCCCCGGGATCGCCGTCAGGCGGTGGTGGGCGATGCCGACCGACTGGCCCTCGTCGATCCAGAAGCCGGCGTTCAACTGGCGCGTGCGCAGAACCAGCGACAGGGCGGTCAGCGCGCCGAGGAGCAGCGGCGTCGACCAGCGCGAGGCCAGCACCTCGTCGGCGCGCAGCGCGCGCACGCGGGCCGCCGCGGCCGCGGTCACGTTCGGTCGACGACGCAGGCCACGAAGCCTGAAGCTAGCAGGCATAGACTCGCCGCCCGTGCGCGCTGGAGATGGTTGATCGGCAACTGCCGATCAACCATTTAACGCCTGCAGGCTGACGACCGTGCGATGCCCGCCACGCGTGAAGACCACGTCGACGGTGTCATTCTAGCGATACGTCCCGGCGACTCCCAGAAACATCGAGAGCCAGCGCCAGAAGCCCAGGCGGCCCTCCTCGGCCAGCTCGCGGCGGAAGACGAGCATCCGGCCGACGCGGTCGTAGTCGACTCCCTCGTGCTGGGGGACGCCGTTCACGAAGACCTCGAACGAACCGGCCACCTGCTCGGGCAGCTCCACCTGACTCCGCGGTTCCACGCTCTATACGATGCCATCCGGCGTGCGCCGGA
>JALYLO010000374.1 GCA_030774175.1 Actinomycetota bacterium | reverse complement strand
GGCGGTAGGTGTGGTCGACCACGTCGCCGACGGCGAAGACGCCCGGCACGTTCGTCTCGGTGGAGCCCGGGGCCGTGATGAGGTACCCGGCCTCGTCGTGGTCGAGCTGGTCGCGGAAGAGAGCGGTGTTCGGATCGTGGCCGATCGCGACGAACAGACCGTCCGCCGGAATCGTCCACGTGTCGTCGGTGATCGTGTTCCGGAGCCGGACACCGGTCATCTTGCCGCCCTCGACGCCAAGCACCTCGTCGACCACCGCGTTCATGACGAACTCGATCTTCGGGTTCGACCGGGCGCGGTCGATCATGATCTGGGAGGCCCGAAACTCGTCGCGCCGGTGGACGACCGTGACCTTCGACGCGAACTTCGTCAGGAAGCTGGCCTCCTCCATCGCCGAGTCGCCGCCGCCGACGACGATGACCTGCTTCTCGCGGAAGAAAGCGCCGTCGCAGGTCGCGCAGTAGGTGACGCCGCGGCCCTGAAGCGCTTGCTCGCTCGGCAGCCCGAGCTTCCGCGCGGTCGCGCCGGTGGAGACGATTACCGCCTCGGCCTGGTACTCGTCGTCGCCGACCCATACGCGGTAGGGCGCCTCCGAGAAGTCGACGCGGGTGACGTCGTCGGTCACGAACTCGCTGCCGAAGCGCTCGGCCTGGCGCCTGAAGTCCTGCATCATCTCGGGGCCCATGATCCCGTCGGCGTAGCCGGGATAGTTCTCGACGTCACTTGTGATCATCAGCTGGCCGCCCCACTGGAAGCCTTCGATCACGAGCGGCTTGAGATTCGCGCGCGCGGCGTAGAGCGCAGCGGTGTAGCCGGCGGGCCCGCCGCCGATGATGATCAGCTCTCGCACTTCGTTGTTGCTCACGTTTCCTCCACGAATGTCGACGGCCGTATTTCGGCCTCGCTGTATTTAACGAATCAGGCCGGATAGACGTTCCCGTCTAGGCGACCCGCGTAGGAATAGATTCGCGTCACGCGGGCATGAAGCAGCGCAAATGGCTGCAAACGCCACCACTGACATGTTGCGCGAACTTGCCGGGTTCCGCGCCTCCAGGGGTCGAGCGATCAGCCTGTACGTTGCGCTCGACCCGAGTGCGGCGATCAACCCGGGGGATGTCCACACGAGGACGAATTCGCTGCTGTCGGAGGCTCGCAGCGCGGTCGAGGCCGACGGCTTGTCCCACGGCCAGCGCGAGGCCCTCAAAGCGGACATCGAGCGCATCGACGAGTTCTTCCAGGGGCTCGACCGGGACGGCGTGCGCGGGATGGCCGTGTTCGCCTCGCAGCTCGACGGAATCTGGCGCACGCTGAGGTTGCCGCAGGCGGTGCACGACGCGGTCAAGGTCAACAAGGAGTTCCACCTGTCGCCGCTCGTGCCGCTCCTGCGCGGGCTCGACGGGACGCTCGTCGTCCAAATCGGCCGCGAGCAGGGCCGGTTCTTCCGGCTGGACCGCGGGCAGTTGCAGGAGGTCGCCGACCATACCGAGGACACGCCTGGCCAGCACGATCAGGGTGGTTGGTCGCAAGCGCGGTACCAGCGCCACATCGACAAGCTCGTCTACGAGCATCTGAAGTCGGTCGCCGACGAGCTCGACAAGCGTCGGCGTGGTGGCGCGCCGAGGATCGTCCTCGTGGGCCCCGAGGAGATGAAGAGCGACTTCGTCGAGACGCTCTCGAAGGAGACGCAGCGCGCGATCGTCGGCTGGACGGTCGCGGAGGCTCACGCCAGCGCGACGCAGCTGCTCGAGGCGGCCATGCCGCTCCTGGAGGGGGCGCGGGCCGAGGAGGAGGCGGAGATCGTCGATGCTTGGCGCGAATCAGTAGGCAAGGGCGGGCGCGCAGCCTCCGGCTGGGCCGAGACGCTCGAGGCCGCCTCGGACGCGGCCGTGGAGACGCTCCTCGTCCAGGACGGCGCGGAGCAGCCTGCCTACGAGTGCCCGAAGTGCGGGCGCGCACAGCTCGAGGCCGGAGACTGTCCGCTCGACGGCACGCCGATGGAGCCCGACGAAGGCCTCGACCTCGCAGTCCGCCACACGCTCGCGATGGGCGGCTCCGTGGTGCCGCTGAGCCATCGCCAGGATCTCGCACCTGTCGGCGGGATCGGCGCCTTGCTTCGCTTCTAAGAGGGTTTGGCGGAACGTCGCTCGTTGTCGGGGTGCGATGCTCGTTCCGGAGGATGTCCCGTTCGTCGTGGAACTTCGTGACGGCGGTCCCGGTGTGAAAGTCAAGCGGTGACGAGAATAGCGGCCTCCTCGGTCGGGGACGGGACGGTCGTTCGAGCGAGGTGACGCTTGATCGCGACGGCGAGCTTTGCAACAGCGCACGGTACGACGGGAACGCTCATTGCGGCGCTGCGTCTTGGAGCTCGGCCAGACGGTCGCGAACGTGCGCGGTCATGGCGACGTTGTTCTTGCGTTCGTAGCGTTCGAGCGCCTGGGCGAGCGCGGCTTCGGCTTCGTCACTTTGGCCGGCGGCGTGCAGCACCTCGGCGAGGTCGCAAAGCGCGTCTCCCTGGTAGTTGAGCCCGTCCGTGCGCTCGATGAGCTCGACCGCTTCGCGCGCGAGCGCTTCAGCCTCCACGTGTTCGCCACGATGAGCCTGGACGAGCGCCTGAACCTGTCGCAGGCACGCTTGCCCCAACGCGTTCTGTCGAACGTCGAGTTCGTGCCCGAGCTGTGCGCATCGCTCGGCCTCGTCGTGCCGTCCGAGCGTGCACAGCTCACGGCCCAGCATCGGGGCGACGGAGGAGAGGTAGAAGCGCTGGTCGCGTTCCTGGAGCAGGTCGTACAACGGGAGGAGATAGCCGACGGCGGCCTCATGGTCGCCTGAGAGCGTCGCGATCTGCGCCGGCATCCAGTCCA
>JALYLO010000373.1 GCA_030774175.1 Actinomycetota bacterium | reverse complement strand
TGCAGCCAGCGGGGATTCGCCGTGGGACGCACTTGCGGGCGGCCTGGTTTCGTCGTACTCTGCGGCCTCCCGCCAGGCGCGGGAAGCGCGAGTAGGTCGATGCCCACCGAGCGACTCGATGCGCGCGCGAGCGCGAGCGGGCCGGTCGGCGCGGCGGACGAAAGCGCCGAACGCGCCGAGCGGGTTTCTTTCTGGCGAGGTAATTGCTGTGCGGATCGGACGAGCTGCCCGTGGAGGTTGTTGAACGTCGCACCGGCCGTCACCGTGCCCCTGTCCGGGAACCGGCGAGGCGACGTTCTGCCAGGTCATCCCGTCTTCGTTCGAGCGTTGCACGTGGATCAGCGCGCTGTGGCCGGCGTCGTGATACGGCACGCTCGAGTGCGCTGCTGCCGTAGCCGGCAACCGGCGGGTCTTGGCGGAAAAAGAGAAGAGGGGCCGGCTGCGGCTTCCGGCCCCTCCCCAGCACCTCGCAGGCTTGTGCAAGGGCGAGCGCAACATAGATCGGGCTCGGCCCGACGGCCATCCCCGTTTCGGGTTGCCGAAAATCCACGTCCGGCATCGGGTCGTATACGCCTCCGACAGCACTCTGCGACGCTCCGGACTCTGCGACGCTCCGGGTGGCACGCGGCCCGGTCGATGATCGCGGCGCCGCCGAAGCTGCGGCGCCGCCTCGATCAGGTCGGTCCGTGTCTCAGGCCGCCGGGACTTCCGAATAGCGCAGCGAGCCGAAGGAGTAATGCCGCCGCAGCTCGCTGTCGGTGATCGCCTCCCAGAGGCGCTCCGGGGTCGTCTTGATGTAGATCAAGAGAAGGGCGGGTCTGCCGGCAGGTCGAGCTCGAGCGCTCCGGTGATGCCGGCGGGCTGCTGAAGTTCGAGGTCGCCGTAGCCGGCGAGGAACGGAGCGAGGTGGCGGCCGACGATCTTCGCGGGCGGCCACCAGAGTGCTTCGCCGGCGACCGTGCTGGTGTCGCCCCGGCCGCCGTACAACTGGTTCCGGAGGTAGCGCGGCGCGCCACCGGTGAGGAGAAGCCCGCGGAGCACCGGCTGGAAGCGGTGCGGCTCGACGGCTGCTCCAGCTTTCGCGGCGATCATTTCGGCGACGGCGTCGGCCTGCTGCGCCGCGATTCCACCCTGTTTGACCGGGAACTGGGTGATGTCACCCGCGGCGTAGACGTCCGCGAGACCGTGGACCCGGCCGCTCAGGTCGGTTGAGATGAAGCCGTCCGCATCCTGTGGGATGCCCAGGATCCGTAGCCCCTCGAGACGCGGGAGCGCCACCACCCGGTCGGCATCGAGCGTCGCTTCCGGGACGAGCTCGAGCCTTCCCGCCTCGTAGCGAGCCGGGTAGCAGCTGGTGTGGAGGCTGATGCCGTGCTCGTTCAGCAGTGCCTGGACGGCTTCGCTCGCCGCTCCGCCGAAGAGCGACAGCGGCGCGGGCTCCGGCGTGACGAGCGCGAGCTCGACGTCCCTGCCGCATTGTTCGAGACGGATCGCGGTGAGCAGTGCGAGCTCGTAGAGCGGGAGCGGCCAGACTCCCGCGGGTGGGAGCGTGAACGCGATCGAGCGGACGCTTCCGCTCTCGGCCTCGTCGAGCAAGCGGCCAAACGCGTCGCTATCCGCGGGGCCGCGGAACGTCAGCGCGCCGGCAAGCGTCGGTCGCGGCACGGCGCCGCAGGCGATTACGAGCGCGTCGTATTCGATTTCGGTGCCGTGGCTCGTCCGGGCAACGTGCACAGCGGGATCGACCGATGCGAGCTGCCCCAGGGTGAAGCAGGCTGCCGCGTTCTCGGCGATCCCTGCGAGTTCGAACTGACGGGCACGGCCTGCGTGGAACGCCTCGGCGACCGCGAGGGGCCGATACCAGAGCTCAGGCTCGGGTGCGAGCAGCTCGAGGTCGACGAGGTCGCCGGCCAGCGCGCGCAGCGCGAGCAGTGTTTCCAGGCCGGCCACGCCGCCGCCGGCGATCAGAACGCGAAGACCGCCGTAGCTTCTCGAGCGTGACGTGTTCGCCATCGAGAGAGAGGCTCGCTCTCCTTACCCCGCTTGCCATCAGTGGCCACGCCGATCTGGTTGCGGGAAACCCACAAGTTCTAAGAACGGGAATCGGGTGGAGATTATCTACTGGTTCGGGGCGCGCTGGTCGGGCGCACGACCGGGCGGCTGGCGCGGAGCGGCGCGGGCGGGAGCCGGCGGGATCGCCCTCGAGACGTGCTGCCCCGGCATGACGGTGATCGTCTCTCCGTGGTGGCTGAGCTCGAGCGGCTGACCTTCGAGAATCGTGTAGGTCGCCTCGGTCTTGGCGACAGTCACTTTCAACCGGCTGCCGCGAAAGATGAGGCGAAACGCGAGGCGCTCGATTCGCGCGGGCAGGCGCGGCCTGAAGGTGAGCTCGCCGTCGTGGTCGCGCAGGCCGCCGAACCCGGCTACCGCCACGAGCCAGGCGCCCGCGAGGGACGCGATGTGAACGCCGTCGCGGGTGTTGTGCTCGAGGTCGTGCAGGTCCATCAGGGCGGCCTCGCCGAAGTAGTCGTAGGCGAGCTCGAGGTGCCCGACCTCTGCTGCGATCACCGCTTGCGTGCACGCCGAGAGCGAGGAGTCGCGAACGGTCAGCGGTTCGTAGTAGGCGAAGTCCCGGGCTTTCTCCTCGTCGGTGAAGGCATCACCCCGCCAGTGGAGCGCGAGCACCAGGTCTGCCTGCTTGACGACCTGCTTGCGGTAGAGGTCGAAGTACGGGAAGTGGAGCAGAAGCGGGTACCGATCGCCTGTGGCCTCGAAGTCCCAGCGCTGGTGGTCGGTGAAGCCTTCGGACTGGGGGTGGACGCCGAGCTCGTCGTCCCAGGGGACGACGACGTCGCGCGCGGCGTCTCGCCAGGCCGCCGCTTCCTCGAGGTCTGCGCCGAGCTCGGCCGCGTGGCGGGGATGCCGGGCGACGGCGTCGGCCGCCGCACGGAGATTTCGCTGTGCGAGCAGGTTCGTGTAGACGTTGTTGTCGGCGATCGCGCTGTACTCGTCGGGGCCGGTGACGCCGTCGATTCGGAAACGTCCCTGCGGGTCGTGGTGGCCGAGCGAGCGCCACAGGCGTGCGGTCTCGACGAGCAGGGCGA
The DNA here is from genome assembly GCA_030774175.1 of Actinomycetota bacterium. Next base: position 1,941 of record JALYLO010000373.1, on the reverse strand, counting down.
GACCTGCCTCCCGCTCGAACGCCTCGTCCCCGGTCGCCGCCTGGTACCGGGCAACCGCGTCGGCGATGTCTGCATTGATGTGGAACGCGGCGGTTCCGGCCGGCCAGTAACCGGAGCACTCCTGACCGCGGATCGTCCGCCACGGAAAGGCCGCGCCCTGGAACCCCAGCTGGCTGGCCCGTTCGCGCGCCAGGTCGAGAGTGGCATGACGCCAGCGCAGCGCATCGCCCGCGGCGCGCGGCGCCGTGTAGGTCAGCACGGGCAGGACGAACCGTTCGGTGTCCCAGAAGGTGTGCCCGTCGTAGCCGGGCCCGGTCAGGCCCTTGGCGCCGATCGCCCGCTGCTCTGCGCGAGCGCCGGCCTGGAGCGTGTGGAAGAGCGCGAAGCGGACAGCCTGCTGCAGCTCGGTGTCTCCGTCGAGCTCCACGTCGGCGCGACTCCAGAATTCGTCCAGGTAGGCGCGCTGTGCATCCTGGAGGCCGACCCAGCCGGTGTGCCGCGCCTCGGCGAGGGCGGCGACGGCCACGTCGCGGACCGCCGGCAACGAGCGTTGACTCGACCAGCCGTAGGCCATGAACTTGACGACCCGCAGGCGCTCGCCTGCGGCGAGGTCGCTCGTGATCGTCACCCTGCCGACGTCCAGTGCGCTCTCCGCGGAGGCCTCGGTTCCTGCAGGCCCGTCGACGGTGTGGTCGATCGCTGCGGCCATGCGCAGCTTGCTCGTCCTGGTCGAGTGGACGAGCACGACGCGCAGATCATGGTCGGAGAACTCCTCGGACTGGAGCGGCGACTCGAGCGCCGCGGCGGCGCGCGGATCGTTCGAGCGGGCCGGCGCCGGCTCGTTGGCGACGAGCTCCGACTGGACGACCACACGCACGGCGCCGTCGAGCGGCTCCACCTCGAAGAGAACGGCTGCCGCCGAACGCTGGACGAACGAGACGAGGCGGGTTGAGCGGACGCAGACGGCTGCTCCGGCCGGCGACACCCACTCCACCGAGCGGCGCAGGACGCCGGCCTGCAAATCGAGCACTCGCTCGTGCGCGCGCAGCTTCCCGTAGCGGACGTCGAACGCCTCGTCGTCGACGAGCAGCCGGATGATCTTGCCGTTGGTGACGTTCACCAGCGTCTGGCCCGATTCCGGGAAGCCGTATCCGAGCTCGGCGTACGGCAGCGGCCGCTGCTCGTAGAAGGAGTTGAGATAGGTGCCGGGCAGCCCGAACGGCTCGCCCTCGTCCAGATTCGCCCGGAGCCCGATGTGCCCGTTCGCGAGCGCGAAGAGCGACTCCGACTGGGCGAGGACGTCGAGGTCGAGCCTCGTCTCGCGCACCGCCCAGGGCTCGACCGTGAAAGCCGGATGGGTGGTCATTGGTCGAGCAGTTCGGCGAGGTCAGCGACGACGACATCTGCGCCGTGGGTGCGCAGAGCCTCCGCCTGGCCGGCCCGGTCTACGCCGACCACGAAGCCAAAATGACCTGCGCGCCCGGCGCTCACGCCCGCCAGCGCGTCCTCGAACACGGCCGCCTCGGCCGGCTGCACACCGAGCGCGCGAGCCCCGGCGAGGAACGTGTCCGGTGCAGGCTTGCCGCGCAAGTGCTCCCGCTCGGCGACGAGACCGTCGATGCGCGCCTCGAACAGCTCTTCGATTCCTGCCGCCGCGAGCACCTCGCGGCAGTTGTTGCTGGAGGAGACGACCGCGCGGCGCAGCCCGGCATCCCGAGCCGCCGTTGCGTAGCGAACCGATCCGTCATACGCCTCGACACCCTGGCGTCGGATCAGCTCGAGCACCAGCTCGTTCTTGCGATTGCCCAGACCGGTGATCGTCTCGGCACTCGGCGGATCGGTCGGCTGCCCAGGCGGCAGGTCGATCCCGCGCGCCTCGAGAAACGAGCGCACACCGTCGTAGCGCGGCTTGCCGTCGACGTACTCGTCGTAGTCCGCAAC
>JALYLO010000372.1 GCA_030774175.1 Actinomycetota bacterium | reverse complement strand
GCGCGACCGCCGCACGGCCAGATGATTGACCGGCCAATTATCTAGGATGCGCGGCGGCGATGGCGATCCCCCACGTTGACGTCAAGGCGCAGTACGCGCCCCTGATTCCGGAGCTGCAGGACGCCTTCGCGCGCACGCTCGAGACCGGCCGCTTCATCTTCGGGCCCGAGGTCGAGGCGTTCGAGCGCGAAGCCGCCGAGCTCCTGGGCACGCAGGAGACGGTCAGCTGCGCGAACGGCACCGACGCGATCGTCCTCGTGCTGGATGCGATGGAGATCGGCCCCGGGGACGAGGTGATCTGCCCGGCATTCACCTTCTACGCCACCGCCGAGGCGATCGCGCGTCGCGGAGCGACTCCCGTCTTTGCGGAGATCGACCCGGTGACGCTCAACCTCGACCCGGCCGACGTCGAGCGCCGGGTCACCGGGCGGACGAAGGCGATCATGCCCGTGCACCTCTTCGGTCGCCCCGCGCCCGACTTCGGCGCGCTCGGGCCGCCGGTGATCGAGGACGCAGCGCAGGCGTTCGGCGCCGGCGGGATCGCGACCAGCATCGCGTCGACCTTCAGCTTCTTCCCGACCAAGAACCTCTTCGCGCTCGGCGACGGCGGCCTGATCGCCGTCAACGATTCCGAGCTCGCGCAGCGCCTGCGCATGCTGCGCTTTCACGGCTCGGCCGCGAAGAAGGAGTTCCTCTACGTCGGCTACAACTCGCGCTTGGACGCCATGCAGGCGTCGTTCCTGCGCATCTTCCTGCAGCATCTCGACGAGTGGAACGCGCAGCGCCGCGAGGCGGCAGCGCGCTACACGGAGCTGCTCGAGGGCATGGTTCAAGATGGCACCCTCGAGACGCCGGTCGACGAGCCGGGGCACGTCTACCACATGTATTGCGTGCGCTCGCCCGAGCGCGACCGCCTCGCCGCTGCGCTCGCGGACGCCGACATCGGCTTCGCCGTCTACTACCAGCCGCCGCTGCACCTGCAGCCGGCGCTTCGCTATCTCGGGCACTCCGAGGGCGACTTCCCGGAGACGGAGAAGGCGTCGCGCGAGAATCTCTGCCTGCCGCTGTGGGCCGGGATCGCCGAGGAGCAGCAGGCCGAGGTCGTCTCGGTCCTGAAGCACGCCTCGGATCTCGTCGCATCGTGAACACGCCGGGAACTCTTTGATCCGGCTCCCGGTCAACCGGCACCGGGTCTGGCAGCTCGTCTTCGACGCGGTCCTGATCGCGGGCGCGTGGCGGCTGACCTTCTTCCTGCGCTTCGACCAGTCGGTCCCCGTGTTCTACCGGCACCTGCTCGACTGGCGGGTGATCGCGCTCGTCGTGGGGATCAAGCTGGCCACGTTCGTCCTCTTCGGCTTCTACAACCGCTGGTGGCGCTATGTGTCGACGCGCGACATGTGGGGCGCGGCGCGCGGCGTGATCGTGGGCTCGCTGATCGCCTATCTCGTGCTGTACGCGTTCCCGCCGAACCACACGTCGCGCCTCCCGCACAGCGTCGCGGCCTTCGACTTCCTGCTGCTGCTCGCGTTCATCGCCGGCTCGCGCCTGCTCGCGCGCTCGCTGATCGAGCGCCCGGTAGCCGGCCTGGTCGCGCGCGGCAAGGAGGTGCTGATCGTCGGGGCCGGCGACGCCGGTCAGCTGATGGCCAAGGAGATGCAGCGCAACCGGCAGCTGCACTACACGCCGATCGGCTTCGTCGACGACGACCCGCGCAAGCGCGGCGACCGCATCCACGGCGTCAAGATTCTCGGGACGACCGACGATCTCGCGCACCTGCTGCGTGACAACAAGCCCGATGAGGTGCTGATTGCGATCCCGTCTGCTCCCGGCGATGTCCGGCGAAAGATCGTCGACACGTGCACCGCCGCGCACGTACCGGTCAAGACGCTGCCGGGCCTGCACGAGTTGATCGCGGGCGACCTGAACCTCGCCGGCCAGATCCGGCCGGTCCAGGTCGAGGACGTGCTGGGCCGCCAGCAGGTCGAGGTCGACCTCGAGGCCGTCGCCACCTATGTCCGCGACAAGACGGTGCTGATCACCGGCGCCGGCGGATCGATCGGCTCCGAGCTCTGCCGCCAGCTGGCGCGACTTGGGGCGACCCGGCTCGTGCTCGTCGACAAGGCCGAGTCGGCGCTCTTCGAGATCGAGCGTGAGCTCGTCGCCGAGCGCGAGTTCACCGCTGCGATCCCGGTCCTCGCGGAGGCCGGCGACAAGTCGAAGATGCGCCAGGTGTTCGAGCGCTACCGGCCGCAGGTGGTGTTCCACGCGGCCGCGTACAAGCACGTCGGCATGCTCGAGGCGAACCCGCTTCAGGGCGTCGCCAACAACGTGCTCGCCACACGAGCACTTGCGGAGATCGCGGTCGACTTCGGTGTCGAGCGCTTCGTCCTCATCTCCACCGACAAGGCCGCGAGCCCGAAGAACGTGATGGGTAAAACGAAGGCGGTTTGCGAGTGGATCGTCGAGTCGTTCGCGCTGCATCCCGAAGTCGAGACGCGCTTCGTCGCCGTTCGCTTCGGCAATGTCCTCGGCTCGTCGGGCTCGGTGATCCCGATCTTCCGCCGGCAGATCGAGCGCGGCGGTCCCCTGACGGTGACGAACGCGGAGATGACGCGGTTCTTCATGACGATCCCGGAGGCGTCGTCGCTCGTCGTCCAGGCGGGCGCGATGGGCGGCCGCGGGCAGGTCTACGTGCTGGACATGGGCGAGCCGGTGAAGATCCTCGACCTCGCCAGGGAGATGATCCGTCTCTCCGGCAAGGACGAGTCTCAGGTGCCGATCGTCTTCACCGGCTCGCGCGCCGGCGAGAAGCTGCACGAGGTCCTGTGGAACGAGGGCGAGGCGGTGGGCCCGACCTCCCACCCGAAGATCATGCGAGCGGCCCGCCCGGCGATCGACCGCGTCTGGCTCGAGGAGGCGCTCGCCGAGCTCGAGCGGCTGGTCGAGGACGGCGACACGCTGGGCGTCGTGGCACGCCTCGGCGCGATGATCGAGGAACCGCTGCGCACGGGCACGGAAGCGGTGCTCGAGGACACGTTGCACTAACGACACAGTCCCGCGGCGGGGGCGAACGGTACGGTGGCTCGGTGGACCCGCTCGACGGACTCAACCCCGAGCAGCGGCGCGCGGCCGAGGCGGTGCGCGGGCCCGTGTGCATCCTCGCCGGGGCCGGCTCGGGGAAGACGACGACGATCACGCGGCGGATCGCCCAGCAGGTCGCGTCGAGCGCCTTCGAGCCGACGCAGATCATGGCCGTGACGTTCACCGACAAGGCTGCGGGCGAGCTGCGGGCGCGCCTCGCGGCGCTCGGCGTCCAGCGCGTGCGCGCCGGCACGTTCCACTCGGCGGCGCTGCGCCAGTTGCGCCATTTCGCGCCGGAGACGGTGGGGAGGATTCTTCCGTCGAAGGTGCTCGTGCTGCGACAGATCGCGAACGGGCTCCCGCCCCCGTACAAGTTCCGGCCCGCGGGCGATCTGGCGACGGAGATCGAGTGGGCGAAGAACCGCCGCGTTTCGGTCGCGCGCTACCGCACTGAGGCCGAACGGCGTGAGCCGCCGATCCCGGTCGAGTTGATGCACCGCGTCTACCGCGACTACGAGAAGCGCAAAGAGGCGGAGGGCTCGCTCGACTTCGAGGATCTGCTCGAGCTCGCCGTGCAGCTCTTCGAACGTGACGAGCGCGTGTGCCGTACGTTTCGCACGCAATACCGCGCGTTCACCGTTGACGAGTACCAGGACGTCAACCTGCTCCAGCAGGAGCTACTCGAGCACTGGCTGGGCGGTCGCGACGACCTCTGCGTCGTCGGCGACGACTACCAATCGATCTACGCCTTTACGGGCGCGGGCCCGGAGCATCTGCTCGACGTGCCGCGCCGCTACCCGAGCGCGCTCGTCGTGCGGCTCGAGGAGAACTACCGCTCGACGCCGCAGGTGCTCGCCCTCGCGAACCGCCTTGTTCCGAAGCTCGGCGGTGCCGAGAAGATTCTGCGCCCGACGCTCGACGACGGGCCGGAGCCCGTGGTCCGCGCGTTCGCGACGTCCGAGGCGGAGGGCCGCGACATTGTGGCGGCCATTCGCTCGCTCGGCGTTCCGCTCGAGGAGGTGGCGATCCTCTGCCGTACGAACGCGCGCCTGACCGACTTCGAGGAGCTCCTGCACGAGGCGCACATTCCGTTCCAGGGGGCATCGCTGCTGCAACGCGACGCCGCCCGGCGCATCGTGCGGCGCCTGGAGCGGCTGGGTGGCGTCGACGCCGAGGAGGCGGTGCGGGCCGCCGCGGTCGAGGCTGGCTGGCTGGCGGAGCTGCCCGAGAAGCTCGGCGATCGTGAGCTCGTGCGCCAGACCGACCTGGCGCGGCTCGTCGCGCTCGCCGAGGTCTTCGACGGCGACGCAGTGGCGTTCGTCGCGGATCTGCGACGGCGCTTCGACCCGGGCGGCGACTCCGCGAAGGGCGTCCACCTGCTGACGCTGCACCGAGCGAAGGGCCTCGAGTTCCACGCAGTCTTCCTGCCGCGCCTCGAGGAGAAGGAGCTGCCGTCGCGCCAGGCGCGCACTGCGGCCGAGATCGCGGAGGAGCGGCGGCTGCTGTACGTCGGGATGACGCGGGCGAAGCGCGTCCTCTGGCTCACGTGGTCGGCGGCCGCGAGCCGCTTCGTTGGCGAGCTCGGCGTCTCCGTTGCCAAGGCGGCCGGCGCCCCCAAGCCGGCGAAGGGGAAGTTCGTGCCGACCGCAGGCTCGGACGGGCTCTATCACGAGCTCGCGGTGTGGCGCCGAGCCCGCGCCGAGAAGGACGAGGTGCCACCGTATGTGGTGTTCGACAACAAGACGCTCGACGCCATCGCGAGAACGCGTCCGCAGACGCTGCGCGACCTCGCGGCCCTGCCGGGCGTCGGTCCGGTGAAGCTCGAGCGCTACGGTAACGCCGTCCTGGCGCTCGTCGGCCGCAGCTGACCCGTCGAGCGCCGACTAATCGAGCGCGGAGAGCAGCAGCTCGAGCAGCAGGCGCGGATCGCGCCGTTCGCGTTCGGCCGGGCCGCGATCGCGCTTGCGCAGGTCGAGGGCGCGTGGGTCGGTGAGCGGCCGCAGCCGGCCGTGCCGGATCAGGTCTTCGTCGACGCCGCCCAGCCGCCCACCGTAGGTCGTGTACACCGGCACGCCGAGCGCCGCGGCCTCCCGATTCATCGTCCCGCCCGCCGACACCACGAGGTCGGAGAGGGCGATCAGGCTCTGCGCGTCGACGGCCTGCTCGGGGACGATCACCGAGGGCAGGGCGAGCGAGCGCACGTAGTCGCGTTGCTCGTCGGTGCGCGGGATCACGAACGCGTGCACGTTCTCGAGGCTCCCGAGGTGCTGGAGCGTCATCGGGAAGAGCGGGTTCGAGTGGCGGTGGTAGAGCGAGACGTCTGGCGGCGGCCGCAGCACGACGAGCACGCGCTCCGCCTCCAGCCCCCAATCACCGAGCACCTGCGTGTCCGGCACGAAGTCCGAGAGGTAGTATTCCTCCTTCAGGCCCGGGTACTGCTGGAGCTTGGGCGGCTTCGCGCCGTAGGACGCGAGCCGGTCTGGGGGGATCGCCTCGGGCACGACCACGCGCGTCGCCGCGCGGCAGCCGAGCTGGTGCTGCAGCCAAGCCCATTCATAGTCGAAGGTCGTCGCGCTCGGGATCCCGAGCCGGCGCGCGGTCATCGTCAGCTCGTGCGAGCCGTGGGCCAGGGCGACGTCGAAGTCACGACCGCGCGCCCACGTACGAAGCGCCCGCAGGCGCGAGCGCATCTGGCGCGCCTTCCCGCCCGCCGAGCGCCCGCCGTGGTGCCCGATCACCGTTGCGGTCATGCCGTGCGAGGAGATCAGCTGGAGCGTCTGCGCGTAGTCGCGCGCGGTGATCTCGATCTCGTGCCCGTCGGCACGCATGAGCTCGACGAGCGGTCGGAAGACGAGTGGGTGCGCCGACGCGGTGAAGTCGATCCAGACCTTCACGCGACGATCGCCTCGAGCGCCGTGTCGCGGCGGATGCCCTCGACGTGCCGCTCGTACCAGAGCGTGAACGCGAGCAGTCCCCACAGTTGGCGCGACAGGTCCTCGCGCCCTGCGACGTGGTGGTCCAGCAGCCGCGTCACCGCGTCGTGGCGCAGCAGGCCCTGCCGGCCGAGCGTTTCGGCCGAGAGCGTCTCGCGTGCGAACGGCTCGAGCTCGCCCCGCAGCCACGCCGCGGCGGGGATCGAGAATCCACGCTTGCGTCCGTGCACGACCTCGTGCGGGAGCAGCGGTTCGACCGCCTTCCGGAGCAGCCGCTTCTTCGAGAGGCCGCGCACCTTGTGCCGCGCCGGGAGGGCGAAGGCGAAGTTCGCGACGACGGTGTCCAGGAACGGGACGCGGGCCTCCAGTGACCATGCCATCGACGCACGGTCGGTCTTCGTGAGCAGGTCGTCGACGAGATAGAGGCCGAAGTCGATGTCCTGCAGGCGTGTCAGGAGCTCATGGCCCTCGGTCTCGGCGAAGCGTTCGCGATAGGTGCCGAGCGGGTCGAAGTCGCTGCGCCTGCCGGTCAGCTCGGCGCGCGCGTCGGCGGTGAAGATCTCCTTCCAGCCATGATGGCGCTCGAGCGGCGGCAGGTGCGCGGCACGCGCGAAGCGCTTCGCCTTGTACTCGAAGCTCGCGCGCTTCGTCGATGCCGGCAGCCGGTCGACGAGCGGCCGCGCGGCGGTGGCGAGCAGTCCGAAGCGCTCCGCAAGCAGGTCGGCGGCGTAGGTGTAGTAGCCGCCGAAGAGCTCGTCGCTGCCCTCGCCGGAGAGCGCGACCTTCACGTCCTGCGACGCGAGCCTGGAGACGAGGTAGGTCGGGAGCGCCGACGAGTCGGCGAAGGGCTCGTCGAACGCCTCGGCGAGCGCCGGCAGCAGGAGCGCCGCGTCGGGGCGCAGCACGAGCTCGCGGTGGATCGTCCCGTAGCGCTCTGCGACGGCGCGCGCGCCGCGGAGCTCGTCGAACGACGCCTCCTCGAAGCCGATCGAGAATGTGCGCACCGCCTCCGGCGACTCCTCCGCGGCGAGGGCCGCGAGTGCCCCCGAGTCGACGCCGCCCGAGAGGAGCACGCCCACCGGGACGTCGGCGACGAGGTGTGCGCGAACCGAGTCGCGCAGCCGCGCACGGCATTCCTCGACGAGCTCCGCCTCGTCCTCGTCGTGCCGCGCGGGCAGCGGGCCGGGCCGCGCGTAGCGGTCGAGCGCGATGTGCCCGTCCTGCCAGGCGAGCGTGTGGCCCGGCGGCAGTTTCCGGATCTCCCGGAAGATCGAGAGCGGCGCCGGGATCGAGTTGAACGACAGGAACGCCTCGAAGGCATCGAGGTCGAGCTCGCCCTGCGGCAGCGCGTCGAGCTCCGAGGCGAACGACAGCTCACCCTCGACGTGCCGGTAATAGAGCGGCTTGATTCCGAACCGGTCGCGCGCGAGCACGAGGCGGCGCGCCCGGGCGTCCCAGACGGCGACCGCGAACATGCCTCGCAGCCGCTCCCAGAGGTGAGGGCCCCACTGCTCGTAGCCGTGCACCAGCACCTCGGTGTCGCAGCGGGATCGAAAACGATGGCCCGCGCGCTCGAGCTCGCCCAGGAGCTCGCGGTAGTTGTAGATCTCGCCGTTCTGGACGACGACGACCGAGCCGTCCTCGCTTGCGATCGGCTGGTCGCCCCCCGCTAGGTCGATGATGGCGAGACGGCGCGCGCCGAGCCCGATCGGGCCGTCGAGGTGCATCCCCTCCGAGTCGGGCCCCCGGTGCAGCATCGTCCTCGTCATGCCGACGAGCCGCTCGGGATCGACCGTGCCGCGGGTCGTGGCGATTCCGCAGATCCCGCACATGGCGAACCAGTCTAGGGGTGCCGCACGAGTGCGGAGACCGACTGCCGGAGCACGCGGGCGCCCGTCACGACGAGCGTGCGCAGGTAGAGACGCGCGGAGCGGTCGGCGATCCATTCGAGGTCGTGCGAGAGCTTCTCGGCCATCGACGTCTCGTAGCCGCGCCGCACCTGCGCGAAGCCGGTGAGGCC
>JALYLO010000371.1 GCA_030774175.1 Actinomycetota bacterium | reverse complement strand
CCTCGTAGGAATGGTCGCCGTCGATGAACAGGACCTCGATCGGCTCGGGCGGCGGATCGGCAGTCCGGGAGTCAGCGACGAGGAGGTGCACCTTGTGCGCGAGCCCGAACCGCTCGAGCGCCTCGCTCAACTCCGCGTCGAGACGCTCACCGGGCATGTCGGGCCGCAGCGCGACGTGGAAGTCGTAGGACCACAACTCGACGCCATCGGGCATCGACGCGGCGAAGACGAAAGTGCTACCGCCCTTGAAGCGACCGATCTCGGCGACCGGGCCGGTCGTTGCGTCGCGCCCGAGGCGATACAACAGCGCTGCCTCGTCGATCTGGAGCGAGGCGACTCCGTGGTTCAGCTGATTGGAGGAGAAGAGGAAGGCGAGGTCCTCGAAGCCCCGGACGTCGTCCGGCCAGACCCGGACGTTCGGGAAGCGCATCGAGGCCGGGTCGGGCAAGACGGCGGCGTGGACGAGGTTCTTCCCGGGCGTGGTGCGACCGAGCCGTCGGATTAGAGGCTTCACGCGTGCGGGCACGGCGCCGAACGCTACTGCAAGGCTCGCAGGTACGCCCACGCGTCGCGCAACCCGGCGGGCCGCCACACAGCTACGACGACGGTGTAGAGCACGAGGCCCGTCGCCGCCGCTGCGAAGGGCCCGAGCACCAGCCTCGGCAGGCCGAAGGCGAACACGGCGAGCCCGCCGCAGACGACCGCCGCGGCCAGGAGCCCACGGGCGACGGCGGTCAGCGCCCCGAGCGTCGCGAGCAGCACCGCGAGCACGAGGGCAGTCGTCAGCGCCAGCCCGGCAGCGATCCCGCCGAGCCCAAAGGCCGCCCGCGCGCCCCAGTCGACCAGGACCTGCACCGCGAGCCCCCCAACCGCGAGCACGGGCAACCAGCGAGCGCGCCCCCGCACGAAGACGAGCGGGTACGCCACGGTCATCGCCACGGACGCCACCATCCACGGCGCGAGATAGACGACCAGACGGCCGAGCTCGGCGCCGGTGCCGCCGCCGTAGCTCGCTCCCAAGACCCGCCGCGCGATCGGCTCGCCGACGAGCGCGAAAACACCGCCCGCCCCTGCGACGAGCGCGAGTGACAGCCACGAGATCGCGACGACGTGGCGCGCCACTCGCGTCGGGGACGCGCCCTCACGGGCAAACGGAACCGTCGCGACGAGTGCAACGGACGCGGCGGTGATCGAGACGAGGAAGGCGGCGATCAGGTACGCGTACGAGAACGTCGTCGCGCGCCCGGCGCCGAGCCCCGACGCGAACCGGTAGCCGATCACGTACAGGCCCTGCAAGGCGACGGGAAGCGCAACGCCCTCACCGAGCTCGAGCAGACGGCCCCAGAACCGCGTGTCCGGCAGACCGACGCCGCGAAGCGCGAGCAACGCCGCGAGCGGGATTGCGAGCGTCAACGCACCGTTCAGCGCGAGCCCCCAGCCGAACGCGACGACGCCGTGGCCGACGAGCGCGAGCGTCAGGGCAACCCCGGCGATCGAGCCGGTCGCGAAGCCGAAAGCCGCCCACTCGTAGTCGTCGAGGGCGGCAAGAGCGCTCGCCACGAGGCCGCCGACCACCTGCGCGACCGCGGACGGGACGATCCACGGCAGCAGCTCGGCCGCCTCGTCGCGCGCCGCGTCGTTCGACGCGAGCGCGGACGCGACTCCATGCGGCCAGGCGACGGCGACGAACGTGACGAGCGCCAGCGGCGCGGCCAGGGCGGCTGTCCAGGCGCCGAACTCGGCCCCCAGCCGCCCCGCTGCGCGGGCGGTCACGAAGCGCGGCAGGACGATCACGCGGATTGACCCCGCGACGAGGACCAGCGCGAGATAGACCCCGTAGGCGGCGAAGAAGCCGTCGGTCTTTACCCCGTGCCCAAACTTCCGCGAGAGAATGACGCCCAGCACCGCGGCAGAGCCGCTGACCGCCGCGGTGGAGATGCCCGTCAGAAGACCGCTGCGAACGGCCCCCCGACTGCGTGAACGATTACCCTCCATCCGTGCTCGGCGACGATACAGCGACCTGGTCGGAGGGAGAGCTCGACGCCCTGCACGCCGAGTTCGGCGACGCCTACACCGGTCGGACCGTGCTCGTGACGGGAGCGGACGGCTTCATGGGCTCCCATCTGACCGAGGCGCTCGTCCACCTCGATGCGAACGTCATCGCCTTCGTCCGCGCGACGTCGTCCGGGGCCCTGAACAACATCGGGCACCTGAAGCAGCGGCTGCGCGTCGTCTTCGCGGATCTGACCGACAAGACCTCGATCGACTACCTCATGCGCGATCTCGCGCAGGCTCCCGACAAGCCGTACATCTTTCACCTGGGCGCGCAAGCCCACGTCGGCGAGTCGTGGCACCGGCCGTACGAGACCGTCATGACGAACACGATCGGCACGCTCAACCTGCTGCAATCGGTGGTCGACGCCGGCGTCGAGCTCGAGAAGTTCGACACCGCCGGCACGTCGGAGGAGTACGGCAACGTGCACGAGTCGGTGTCGCATCAGCACGACTTCGACGCGCTCGGCGGCCTGATCCTGCACGAGCGCTCTCCCATCAATCCGAAGTCGATTTACGCGACCGCGAAGGTCGCCGCCGACTTCTTCACGATGAACTACCACGACGCGTACGGCGTGCCGGGTGTCGTCACCCGGATGTTCAACAACTACGGCCCACGCCAGAACCCGCGCTACGTGACGGGCACGATCATCACGCAGGCCTTGACGCGCCCAGAGGTCGAGCTCGGCGCACTGGAGCCGCTGCGCGACTTCTGCTTCACCACCGACGGCGTCCGGGGCCACCTCACCGTCGCCGACCGTGGCGTTCCCGGCGACCTCTACGTCTACGGGCAGGGCAAGAACATCTCGATGGCCGACTGGTGCGACCTGATCCTGACGACCGGCGCCGCGCGCGGCTTCTGGCCGGACGACCGCCACACCGTGACCAACGAAAAGCGGCTTCGGCCGGGCGCGACCGACGTGCTGGCACTGCGCGTCGGCTACGACAAGCTGCACCGGGAGACCGGCTGGGAGCCGAAGGTGTCGTGGGAGGAGGGCGTCCTGAGGACGATCCGCTGGTATGCGGAGAACCGTGAGCGCTGGATCGGCCGCGTCGACTGGCTCGCCCCTGCGCGAGCCGAACAGCCGTGAGCCGCGTCCTCGTCACGGGCGGCGGCGGGTTCCTGGGCTCATACCTCGTCGAGCGGCTCGAACAAGCAGGGCACGACGTGTTCGTGGCACGCCGCCGCGATTACGACCTCACGCGTGCCGACGACACGGAGCGGCTGTTCGAGGATTCCAAGCCGGAGCTCGTCTTCCATCTCGCGGCCGAGGTGGGCGGCATCGGGGCGAATCGGGAGAACCCGGGGCGCTACTGGTACGCCAACCTGATGATGGGCGCGCACGTGCTCGAGCTCTCCCGCGCCCATGACGTGAGGAAGCTGATCCTCGCCGGGACGGTGTGCGCGTATCCCAAATTCACGCCGGTCCCCTTCAACGAGGACGACCTCTGGAACGGGTACCCGGAGGAGACGAACGCGCCGTACGGTGTGGCGAAGAAGTCGATCCTCGTCGGTGCGCAGTCATATCGCGAGCAGTACGGCCTCGACGCGATCTACCTGCTACCCGCCAACCTGTACGGGCCTCGCGACAACTTCGACCTCAACACCTCGCACGTGATTCCGGCGCTGATCCGGAAGATGGTCGACGCGAGCGGCGACGTGGTGCTTTGGGGCGATGGGTCGCCGACGCGCGAGTTCCTCTACGTGGAGGACTGTGCGGACGGTCTGCTGCTGGCGGCGGAGCGCTACGACGGCGCGGCGCCGGTGAACCTCGGCACGGGGGTCGAGACCTCGATCCGGGAGCTGGCGGAGACGATCGGAGACCTGACGGGCTTCGACGGCGAGATCGTCTGGGACACCTCGATGCCAAACGGCCAGCCGCGACGACAGCTCGATGCGCGCCGCGCCGCGCAGCTCTTCGGGTTCCGCGCGCAGACGCCTTTGCGCGACGGCCTCGAGAGGACGATCGCGTGGTACCGCGAGAGCTCCCGCATTTCCGTCTGACGCTCGTCGCGCTCGGCGCGGTAGAGGTGCTCGTCGTTAGTTGGATCGCCGCCTCCTACGGCACCGATGGCGCGCTCTCGATCGGGCTCGCACTCGCGCTCGCGCCCCTGGCGGTGACATTGACGTGGATGCTCGCAGAGCGACTCGCCGGCCCTCGCTTTGCGGATGCCGCGGCGGGCACGTACGTTCTTCTCCCCGCGCTGGGCACCCTCTATGCGCTCAGCACCTACCGCAGCACGTTTACGCATCAGGCGATCCCGGATCTGGTCGGACTGCGCGCTACCGGCTGGTTCGCGGCCGGCCTTGCCGTGGCCGTCGTGGCGCTACACCGGGAGTCGACACCGCTGCTCGCGGTCGCGGGCGTCGTGCTGGTCGCCCTCGGCTGGAGCGACCTCGGCGGGATCCGCACCGGCCTTCATGAGACCGCATGGAGCATCGCGATGATCGAATATTTCCCGCTCGCAGGCATCGTCGGCGCCGCCCGCCGTTCCTGGCTGCGCGCGATGGGGCTCGGAGGCTGGCTCGCGGCTGCCATCGGGCATGCTGCCGTCCAGGGCTACGACCACACCGCGTTCTGGCAGTCGCTTGCGATCGCCACGCCGGTGATCGCCGTGCTGCTCAGTTCGCTGTGGCTTCTCGTGCCACCGCTGCGTCCTGCTCCTGCGCCGACGATCCGAGCTCGTTGAGCTCGAACTCGAGCAGCGCGACGCGCTGCGCGAGGATCACGTTCTGGTCGGTGACCTTCGAGATCACCGTCGAGTAGTGGAGGAGCACAGCGAGCACGAAGAGCAGCGCAACCGCAAAGAGCACCGCAGGCGGGTACGTCTGCACGCCCACCCAGCCGGCGATCCTGTTCAGGCCGCCGCGCCACGCGGACAGCGCGAGCAGGACGAGGCCCGTGAGCAGCCACAACAAGGCGTAGCGCTCACGCAGGCGTCGCGAGCGGATCAACTCGAAGAGGACGAGGAGCAGTAGCAGCGAAGCCGCCGTCGCGGCGAGCGAGACCTTGATCGGCGTTCCGGAGGCTGCAAGGATCACGAGTCCTCCAGTGGTGTCGTGCGCCGACGTAGCGCGCCGACCAGGATCGCGAGCATCACCTTCGCCATGTAGTACACGGTGCGCACGCCGCGGATCGACGAGCGGCCCGCCGCACGTTCGCGCATCTTCACCGGCCGCTCGGCGAGCCGCAGGCGATGCTTGTGCACCATCACCGCGGCTTCGACCTCCGGGTAATCATGCGGATAGTCGGAAGCGAAGAGCTCGATTGCCTTGCGGTTCAGCACCTGGAACCCACTCGTCGTGTCGGTCACGTGCTGGCCTGTCAGAAGCGAAACGGTGCGGGCAAGGATGCTAATCCCCACGCGGCGCGTGGCAGACGACCGGTAGCCGTCCGAGCCTGCGAAGCGAGAGCCGACACAGATGTCCGCCTCGCCGGCGACGACGACGCTGAAGAGCGCCGCGAGTTCCGCCGGGTCGTGCTGGCCATCGCCATCGACGCGTGCCGCAAGCTCGAAGCCGTGCCGGGCCGCGTAGCGAAAGCCCGTCTGCACGGCACCGCCGATACCGAGGTTGAACGGCAGGCTGACGACGCGCGCGCCCTGTGCTCGCGCCTCCTCCGCTGTCCGGTCATGCGATGCGTCGTCGATCACGAGCACCACGAGCTCGGGGTCGAACGCGAGGAGCTCGTCAACTACGCCGCCGATCGCTCCCCCCTCGTTGTACGCCGGCACGATCGCGATCTTCTTCACGCAGGCACTCCCACGTCGATCAATGACAGAAGCTGGCGCGCGCGATGACGGTACGTGTGCTCGTCGAGGACGCGTTCGCGCGCGCGACGGCCCATCTCCTCCGCCTGCGCAGGGTCGCCGAGCAGGCCGCGATACGCCGCCATCGCCTCGTCGGCGTCGTTGACGACGATCAGCTCCGAGTCCGGCTGGAACCAGCGCTCGATCCCGTTGTACGGGTTGGAAACGATCGCCGCGCCCGTGGAGGCGAGCTCGAACGGACGACACGACGAGGACGCATAAACGCTCGCGTGCGAGCGCCGCGTAATGCAGAGGTTGACGTGCGCTGACGAGATTGCGCGCGCGAAGACGTTGAAAGGCACGTCACCAAGAAGTCGGGCGTTGCCCGTCTCTCCTTTGAAGTCACGGCCACCGAGCGCGAAGTCCACATCCGGCAGCGCTTGGGAAGGCTCGCCGACCATCGCACGCATCCAGTCCCGACGAAACTTGTCCCCGTACGCGTAGAAGAAGACGTCCATCGCCTTCTCCACCTGCTGCGGTGCGAAGAAATCGGGGTCCGCGCCCCAAAAGATCGCCTCCGCCCGTCGCGCTCCCAGCTCGCGCAGGCTGTCGAGCCCGCCCTCGGAGTTGGAGATCACGAGGTCGTACTCGGACGGCTCGGCGTCGTGGTACCAGTTGAAGCCGGTATCCATACCCCCGAACTCCGGCAGGCTCATCGGCACGTCGCCGTCGTAGAACACGATCGGGATCCCGAAGCGCTCGCGGAGCGCGCGCGGGATGCCGCGGAGATGGGCCATCGGGACCGTGAAGACGACGACGGCATCCGGCCGCTCGCGGTCGATCAGCGACTCGAGATGTTTCTTCCACCGCGGCGTCACCCAGCGCCAGATCACTTCGCGCATCATGCGGTCGCCGCGGCCGTCCTCGGGATTCACCTCTGCGCGGCGGAGATAGGAGTCCCCCTTGATCTTCGCGAGCAGGTCGCGCGCCCGCGCGAAGGACTCGCCTTCGACGTACGTGGGATTGGGAGCAGTGCGCCACCACGGCGACTCGACCGGACGACCGCGGTAGGGCGTGACAACGAGGTCGACGCCTTCCTCGTTCAGGCCTTTCCAGAGCTGCCACCAGGCGGGTGTGCAGCCGTAGCGGAAATCGAGGTCGACGGCGGACGCGACGGCGAGGATCTTGGGGGCGCGCACGTCAGAATTGTCGCAGAGGCGGGTTACGACGCCGTAAGGGGCCTCCTGCGTTTCGTGCGGATGGCTCAGTAAGCGCCCTTCCGCGCGAACACCGCGAGCGGCGTCTTGAGAAGAATCGTAATGTCGAGCCAGATCGACCAGTGCTCGATGTAATAGAAGTCGAGCCGTACGAGGTCGTCGAAGCTGAGGTCGGACCGCCCCGCGACCTGCCACAGGCCGGTCACGCCCGGCAGGACGTTGTAGCGGCGGCGGTGCCACTCCTCGAGCTTGTCGTAGTCGCGCAGCGGCAGCGGACGAGGGCCGACAAGCGACATCTCGCCTCGCAGCACGTTGATCACGTTCGGCACCTCGTCGATCGACATGCGGCGCAGCAGGCGACCGACACGTGTAACGCGCGGGTCGTCCCTGATCTTGAAGAGCGCCCCCGAGGCCTCGTTCTCGCCCTCGAGCGCGTGCTGCTCGCCGGCGGCGCCCGAGACCATCGTCCGGTACTTGAGCATCTCGAACGGGCGCTCGCCGAGACCGATGCGGCTGTCGGAATAGAAGATCGAGCCGGACGACGAAGCCTTGATCAGCAGCGCCAGGAGCAGCCAGATGGGCAGCCCGAGTAGCACGACCAGCGACCCGACAACGAGGTCGAAGGTGCGCTTCGTCGCCCACTGCGCGCCCGCGAAGATCGGCGGGCGCAGCTCGAAGAGCGGAACTCCCTGCCCCGGGACGTACTCCCCACGCTCGATCAGCAGCTCGGCCGTTCGCGGCGCGACGCGAACCTTCACGCCTCGGCGATGCGCCGCCTCGACGATCTGGAGCAGCCTCCGGTCGTCGAGCCCTGAATCGGCGACGACGAGCTCGTCGAGCTGCCGGGCTGCGAGCACGGCCTCGACCTCGGGCCCCGGCTCGCACTCGGCGACGAAGTCGTAGTTGATACCTCCGCGGCTCGCGCCGAGCGTTTCACGAAGATGCCGGCGCTGCGCCTCGTCGCCGACGATCACCGACTTGCGCCGCACACCCGCTGCACGGAGGACGAACCCGGTGATGATCTCGTAGCTGCCACGAAAGAGCCCGATCAGGAAGGCAACGAACGCAGCCGCCGCGATGTAGAGGCCGAAGGTCGTGAAGTGCTGGCCCGTGCCGATCGCAAAGGCGAGCGACAATGCGGCGACGAGGACGACGCTCGGCACCACGCGCGCGGCGCCCTCCCGCGTCTCGCGAGGCTGGTAGAGCCCTGCCTGCCAGAAGACGAGGATGAGCAGCAGGATCAGGAATGCGAGCCAGTTGGTCTCGTGATCCCAGAGGAGCCCCCAGAGGATCGGCTTCGGGTCGAAGATGAGCGCGCGCAGCGCGAGCGCGCCATAGAGCCCGATCACGAGCCCCACGATGTCGATCGAGGCTAGCGCGAGCACGCTCGCGAGCCGCCGCGTCAGAGTCTTCAGCGGAGTCGGAGAGAGAATGTACGGTCGGATCGAGCGGACGTCCTCGACGGGCGTCCCGTTGTCGGGCTCAACCGCCACGCGGCGATCGTACCTCCCGAACGGTCGAAATCACGGCGTCGGCCCAGTGGTCGACGGAGTGCTGCTCGACGACCCGGCGTCGTAGCTCCGCACCGGCGGCGGCACGAAGCTCCGGTGCAGCCTGGGCGGCTTCGCGCAGGACCGCGGCGAGCGCCGCCGGGTCGCGCGCCGGTGCCAGCAGCTGAAGCGGGAGTCCGGCCAGGAAGGGAGCAAGGGCCGTATTCGTCGTGACGACCAGCCGTGAGCAGGCGGCGGCCTCGTAGACGACCTTGTCGAGAGTCGCGCCGGCGCGCGGCTCCGCCGGGCTGACGACGAGGTCGGCGGCGCGGAGCAGTCCAGGGACCTCCGCGCGCGGCGACGGGCCGGCGAGGGTGATCCGAGCGTCGCCGGCGGCTGCGGCCTCGAGCTCCAGCCGGTGGGCTCGCTCGTCGCTCGTGAGCGACGGCCCGCGCAGCTCGAGCGTCGCGTCGCCGAGATCGGCGATCCGAAATGCCTCGATCAGCGTCGCCAGGCCTTTCCAGCGCGCCGTACGTCCGAGCGCGAGCAGGCGGAGCGGCCCGTCGTGCGGCGCAGGCGGATCGCCTGCGAACTCATCGACATCGATCGCGTGGCCGATGCCGCGCACCTTCGCGCTTCGCACCGGGAAGCTCGATGCGTCGACGCTCAGCGCGACGTCCGCGAGCCACGTCGCGAACCGCAAGGCTCGGCTTGCATGCCAGTGCGTGTACCACAGGAGGAGCGGCACACGCCGTGCCTTTGCAAGCGGTGCGGCGAGTGCGAGGAACGTCGGGACCATGTGCACGAGCACGCCGTCGGCCCTGGGCAGCGATCCTGCGAGCGCGCGCTCGAAAGCAACCACGCGGCCCACCTTGCTCCCGGCGTCGAAGGTCCCCACCGTGACGTTCGACGGCGCCTCGCCCCAGAGGTCGTCGCGAGCAAGCACCACGAGCTCGTCGGTGCGCGCAGCGAGCGCTCGGACCAGATCGAGCGTCTGCGTGAGCGAGCCGTGCCGGGGATCGAGCGTCTGCGTGACGAAGACGAGCTTCATCAGCGGGCGCCGGCGAGCACGCAGTCGACGAGCTCGCGATACGCGCCGGCGAATCCCTGGGGTGTCTGATGCCACCTTCGATACGTCTCGCGCGCAGAGCTGCCCAGCCGGACGCAGAGCTCGCGGTCGTGGAGCACGCGCTGCAGAGCCGCAACAAGAGCATCGGTGTCGTGCGGCGGCACGAGCAACCCCTCGCGCTCGTGGGTAACCATGTCGGGAATGCCTCCGCCGTCCGTACCGATCACAGCACGACCGCGGGCGAACGCTTCGAGCACGACGCGACCAAGGCCCTCCGGGTACGAGGGCAGAACCAGGGCGCGCGCCTCGTCGAGCTCACGGGCAACCCCGGCGGGCGGGAGCTCCGGATGGTGAACGACCTGACGGGGCAGCTCCCGGACGAGCGCGTCGACGACGGTGCGACGGGAGCCGCGCCCGACGATCACCAGAACCGCGGCGGAGTCTTGGGACGCGACTCGACGCCACGCCGTCGCGAGTCCGTCGATGTTCTTGTACGGCTCGAGCGCACCGACGAAGACGACCCGGCGCTCGGCGGGCACCGCCACCGCCGGCGTCTCGGCGAAGGCCGAAAGATCGCTATAGGCGAGGAACGTCTTCGTCGCCGGCCGGCCCCGCGCCTCTTCGACCAGACGCTCGGTGAATGAAGAGACGGCACGGGTCGCGTCGGCCCGCCGCAAAGCGAGCTTGGCTATCGCGTCCGCAAGCGCGGCGAGTGTCCTGCGCCCCCGGGAGCCGTAGAGTCTGGTGAACGTCCGCGGATCGCCGTGCAGCTCGACGATCACCTTTGCGTGTGAGCGCGCGAGCTTCCGCCCCGTGAGCGCGGCAGCCGCCACATATGGATCGGACGCGACGATCGCGTCGGCAGAATGCGCACGGAGTTCGCGGGCGATCTCGAGGGGCAGCGTCGGAAAGAAAATCCACGAGGGTTCACGCAGGAGGCGGAATCGCGCGTCCCCCGTTCCAGCGCCGGCGTTGAGCGCGCGCACCGCGAACTCCTCGGAGAGCGCGTCCCACTTGCGCGCGAGCCACGGTGCGAGCGGTAGTTGGATGCGCCCCCTAC
>JALYLO010000370.1 GCA_030774175.1 Actinomycetota bacterium | reverse complement strand
CGGTAGGGGAGGGCGAGCTCGCCGTCCCGGACCGTGAGGTCGCCGGTCGCCTCTTCGAGCGCGTTTGCGAGCCGGGCGCGCCCCGTCGGCTCGGCGAGGCGCACGCGCGCTACGCCGCGGGCGCCGTGCGCCTCGTAGAACCGCAGCACCAGTCCGTCGGAACGCTCGCCGCGCTTGATGGTGTCGAGCACGACGTTCGGGTCGTCGATCGACGCGAACGATTCTGCCGGCGCCCCGCCCACCCAGCGCAGCGGTGCGTTGAAGCGGATGCCCTCGGCGACGACGCCCGCCTCGCGCCAACCGCCCGCGTGCGGGAACAGCGCATAGGCGAACTGGTGCCGGCCCATGTCGGCTTCGGGATCGGGGCTCTTCGGCGCCCGCAGCAGGCTGATGCGGAGCTCGTTGGCATGGCAGCTGTAGCCGTACTTCGAGTCGGTGAGCAGCGCGGCCCCGAAGCCGTGCTCGGACAGGTCGGCCCAGCGGTGCCCGGGCACCTCGTAGCGCGCGCGGTCGAAGCTCGTCGAACGGTGCGTCGGTCGTTCGGTGTACGCGAACGGCATCTCGTATGTGGCGTTCGTCGCGAGCACCTGGAGCGGGAAGCAGACCTTCAGCAGCTTGTGCTCCTCGTGCCAGTCGACGGTCGTGTGGAACTCGACGCGGCGCGCGCCGGCATCGAGGCGGACGACCTGCCGTAGCGTGCTCGCCTCGCCCACGCGACGGTCGAAGGCGATCTCTGCGCGTAGCGGCCCGTCCGAGACGATCGCCCACGACTCCGCAGGTGGACAGTCGGCGCGCGTCTCGAGATGGAACGGGTCGATGTCCCAGGCGTCCCAGTTCACGGGACGGTCCTCGTAGAGCTCGAGCCGGTTCCCGGGCGCGGCGAGGGTCTCGCGTCCCGTCGACTTGTCGAAGACGCTCTCGACGGTGCCGTCCTCGGACAGGCGCACACGCAGGTGCGCGTTCTCGAGCGTCAACCCGTCGACGCGGGCCTCGTCCTCCGCCGGGACGACCTGGGCGGCCGCGTACGGCTCCGCCTCGACGACGAGCAGCGCGCCGCCCGGATCGCGTACGACCTCACGGCGCGGCAAGCCGACCGTGTTCACGGGCACCGTGCCCTCTCCGATCAACGCCCGCGCTGCCGCCTCGAGCTCATCGAAGTCGCGCCGAGCGTCGTCGTAGACAAGCGTGATCGACGACCCCGGGAGGATGTCGTGGAACTGCTGGAGCAGAAGGAGCTTCCAGAGCCGGTCGAGCTCTGCTCGCGGGTACTCTCCCCCGCGGGCGGCCGCGAGGAACTCCGCATCGTGCAGCAGTTGCTCGCAGATGCGGTTGCCGCGCTTGATAAACGCCTGCGAGGTGTAGACGCCGCGGTGGTACTCGAAGTACAGCTCGCCGACGACCACGTGGCGGTCGGCGTCTTCGGCCTCCAGCGCCTCGAAGAACTCGTCGCTCGTCGCACAATGCGTACGGGGCAACCCCTGCAAGTCAGCAACCCGCCGCAGGGACTCGAGCATCGCCGTCGTCGGCCCGCCGCCGCCGTCGCCGTAGCCAAAGACGAGGAGGCTCGTGCCGCTCGAGTCGTGATCCTTGAACTCGCGCTGCGCGTGGAGCAGCTCCCTGACGTTGACGTCGCTGTTGTAGTTGTCGGCCGGTGGGAAGTGACCGAGCACCTCGCTGCCGTCGATGCCCTGCCACGTGAAGGTGTGGGAGTCCGGCCGGTTGAACCGGTTCCACGAGAGCTTCTGCGTCAGAAATCGCGTCATCCCGGCGAGTCGCATCAGCTGCGGCAGCTGGCTGCAGTAGCCGAACGCGTCAGGCGACCAGAACTCGCGGCAGCGGATCCCGAACTCGTCCTCGAAGAACCGCTGCCCGTGGACGAACTGCCGGAGCAGTGACTCGCCGGAGGGGATGTTGCAATCCGGCTCTACCCAGCTGCCGCCGACGGGCACGAACTGGCCGGATTTCACCTTCGCTCGGATCCGCTGCCAGAGGTCGGGATTCCGGTCCTTGATCCAGGCGTACTGCTGCGCCTGCGAGCACGCAAAGCGAAACTCCGGGTAGTCATCCATGTAGCGCGTCTGGCTGCTGAACGTTCGCACCGTCTTGCGATACGTCTCGGCGAGCGGCCAGAGCCAGGCGGTATCGATATGCGCGTGCCCGATCGCCGCCAGCTGGTGCGCGCGGGTCCCGTTGTGGTGCTCGTACAGCGCCGCCAAGATGCCGGGATCGCCTTCGTTGCAGAAGCGGTTGAGGTCGGCCTGCAGCTTCCCCGCCCAGCTCGGCTCGAGGCCGGCCGACGCCTCGAGCGCCCGCAACGTCTCGAAGTCGAAGTACAGGTTCCAGGCGTCCTCGTCGAAGAGCGCGAGCTCGCAGCGTTCGAGCTCCGGCGGCGCGTCCTCGCTGCCGAAGAGCCCGTTGCACGCAAGCTCGACCACGAGCTCGATCGCCTCGCCTCCGCGCGCGTTACGCAGCAGCAGGGCGTCCGGCCGTTCGTCGCGATCCGTGCCATGGAGCCCCTGGACGCTGCGGCCGTCGATCCACAACGTCGACTCGGCACGCGTTGCCCAGAGCAGGTCGACGCGACGCTCCCGCCACTCCTCGGGCACCTTCGCACGCAGACGGAACCAGTACGTGGCCCAGAGGGGGCCGAGTCGCTCACCGAGGGCGGCGGGTCGATACTCGAGACTCGTGGCGTCCTGAACCGAGATGCGGCCGACGGGCCCCGCGACGCGGAGCTCGTCGGGCGCGCGCGTCTCCGGGTAGACCAGGCCGCGCAGGCGCTCTGACATCTGCGCCAGACGTGCGCGCGTGTACTCGGGGTGGCGAATCAAGCCACATCGCCCGACACGCGATCGATGCAGTCCTCGCCGATCACGCGTCGACGTTCCGCTGATCCGCGGACCCGCATCCGGCCCAGTGCACTAGCGGTGCTGTCGCGCTCAGTCGCCGCTTTCGTACTTGAACGAAATGTTCAGGCGCACACGATAGTCCGCGATCGTTCCGT
>JALYLO010000369.1 GCA_030774175.1 Actinomycetota bacterium | reverse complement strand
TCGACGTCGACCTTTCGGGCGACGTCCTCGACGCGATCGACGAGATCGTCCCACCGGGCACGAACCTGAACCCCGCGGACGCCGGCTGGCGCCCGCCGCACCTCGACGACCCGGTAACGCGCCGCCGCTAGTGCTCCGTTCCGGAAGTTCCGTGATGATCCTGGCAGGCGAAAAGCAAGCCGGGCAAGGACGCAGGGAGCCCCGATAGCGGTGTTCTAAGCGACGGAATGGCACACGTGGTTGTCACGCCCGTGACGCCAGGGACGCGAGCCTGGAAGTGGGTGCTCGTCCCCGTCACGGTCGGCGCTTTGGTGTCGCTGACCGCCGGCCTGCTCGCGCGGCACCAGCCGCGCTCGAAAGGCTACTTCCGGCTCTTTTTCAGCGACCCGGTGCATCTCAAGGCCGGGTTCGCGACGGCCGCAGTGATCCTCGCCTGCTTCCAGCTCTTCACCGCCGCGTGGATCTTCCGGAAGCTGCCGTTGCCGAAGCCCGCGTGGGTCAATCCGGTGCACCGCTCCATGGGCCGGCTTGCGTTCGCCTTCACGCTGCCGGTCGCCTACCACTGCATCTTCAAACTCGGGTTCCAGCGCCCCGACAACCGCGTGCTCGCGCACTCGCTGCTCGGATGCGCGATCTACGGCGCGTTCGCCGCCAAGATCACGATCCTGCGGCTGCACCGCTTCCCGAAGCACGTGCTGCCGCTCGCGGGCGGCATCCTGTTCGCGACGCTGATCGGCGTCTGGTACACGAGCGCGGTGTGGCTCTACAACCACACGACGAGCGCCGCGCCCGCCTACGCCGTGCCCTCCCCGATCCCCGCAAACGCGAATGCCACGGCCGGCGCGAAGATCTTCGCCCAGGCCGGCTGCGGTGGCTGTCACACGCTCGCCGCCGCGAACGCCCACGGCCAGATCGGTCCGAACCTCGATACGCTGCAACCCGCCTACGAGAGGGTGCGGCTCCAGGTGCAGCTCGGCGGCAGCGCGATGCCGGCCTTCAAGGACCGGCTCTCCGCGGCGCAGATCCGCGACGTCGCGGCGTTCGTCGTCTCGTCGACGACTCCTTGACCCCGGCCCTCGCCGTTTCAGCGAAGCTCGTCGATCCAGCGGTGGCCCGGGTGCACGAGCTCGAGCGCCTCGACGAGCCAGCGGCGCTGCTCCGGGCCGAGCCGTGGGAGCACCGCAGCAAGATCAGCGTCGTCCTTCTCGCGCGTGTGCTTCGCCTTGAAGAGGAGCGTCACCTCCGGCCGCGAGTACGGGATTCCCGCGGGCGTGCGCTCGATCAGCTCGGAGTAGGGCATTCGGATGCTCTCGTCGCGGCGGGCGATCCACGTATCGCCGTCGGAGGGCTCGCGGAACAGGTCGACACGCCAGACACCGGCCGCCCGGTCGAGCGCCCAGGTCTGGTGCGACTCGGCGAGCGCCTCGTCGCCGGCCTCCGCGAGCGGGACCGCGCGCTGGTCGACGATCGGATGGAGCTCGAGGCCGGGCAGAGCCGCGACGAACTCCGTGAAGCGCGCGCTCGGCACCGCGATCTCGAGGTCCTCGTGCTCGCGACGCTGCCCGCCGAGGAAGAGGTCGATCGACCACCCCGCCGCCACGTACCACGGCGCCTCGAAGCCGGCGAGCGCGCGGTGCGCCTGCTCCGGCCCCCAGGCAGCCCACTCGTAGGTGTCGGGATCGATGTCCACGCACAGACGCTAACCCTGGGCCGGGAGCGTCGCGCCGGCTGAGCCCCGCGTGAGAGGATTCGGCCGATGGCGGGGACGCGCACGGTCGAGACGGCGGACGGCCGCAGCATCGGAGTCCACGACGGCGGCGACCCGGCCGGGGCCCCGGTCCTCGTCCACCACGGGTCGCCAGGCTCCGGCCTCCTCTACGCGCGCGCGGAGGCGCTGGCGCGCGACCACGGAATCCGCCTGATCGGCTACGACCGGCCGGGATACGGCGACTCGACGCGCGCGCCCGGACGAACGGTCGCCGGCTGCGCCGCCGACGTGGAGGCGTTCGCCGACGCGCTCGGGCTCGACCGTTACACCTCGTGGGGCATCTCCGGCGGTGGGCCTCACGTGCTCGCCTGCGCAGCCTTGTGCGATGAGCGCCTGACCGCCGTCGCGAGCCTGGCCGCGGTCGCCCCCTGGCGCGCAGAGGGCCTCGACTGGCTCGCGGGCATGGGCGAGGCGAACATCGAGGAGATCGACGCCGTGCTGGCCGGTGAAACCGCGCTCCGCCCCGCGCTCGAACGCGACCGCGCCGAGCTGCTCTCGGCGACGCCGGACGGGCTCGTAGGCATCTGGTCGACCCTGCTCGGCGAGGAAGACCGCAGCGTCCTCTCGGAGGTGCTCGCCGGCTTCTTGCTCGAGTCGGCAGCGCTCGGGCTGCGCGACGGCGTCGACGGCTGGGTCGACGACAACCTCGCGTTCGTGCTGCCCTGGGGCTTCGCGCCCGAGTCGGTCGACCGGCCGGTGCTGCTCGTCCACGGCGCCG
>JALYLO010000368.1 GCA_030774175.1 Actinomycetota bacterium | reverse complement strand
ACGAGCGTCGCCTGCCCGGCTTCGGTGACGACGTCGTGCCCCGCCGCGGCGAGCAGTGCACGGCAATGTTCGGTCAGCTCGCGCGCCCGTTCGAATCGGCCGTCGGGCAGGCTGGTCAGCGCGGCCTCGAGCCCCGCGAGTGACGACGCCGGCGTGAAGACCGGGTCGAAGCGCGCCGCGCCCGCCTTCGGCTCCCAGGTGCCGGCGCCGATGTCGTAGGTCTCGGCTGAGGCATAGGCGACGAGGCGCGGGCGAAGAGCTTCGGGCCGGCGGACATACAGCGCGCCGGTCGCGTCGGGCCCGCACAGCCACTTCTGCGCACTCACGGTGTAGAAGTCCGCCACCGTTGCGTCGACGTCGAGCGCCCCGGCTGACTGCGCGCCGTCGACGAGCACCGGAAGGCCGGTCGCCTCATGAAGCTCGCGCCAGGGAAAGACCGTGCCGTCGATCCACGAGACCGCGGAGATCGCGATCAGACGCGTCCGGGGTGTGACGGTCGCGCGGACCAGGTCGAAGACCGCGTCCGCCGGCGCGTCACGCACCTTTGCGATCTGCAGCCGCGCGCCGGACGCGATCAGCGGGCCGGTCAGTCCGAAGTGCTCCGCGTCCGTCGTGACCACGTCGTCGCCGGGCACGAGGCCGAGACCTACGACGACGACGTGCACCCCCTGCGTCGTGGACTCGGTCAGCGCGAGCTTCGCAGCGGGCACCCGAATCTGCTCGGCAAGCAAGGTCCGAACGCGCCCGCGTGCGGCGAGCATCTCCTCGACGTACACGCGCCCGCCCCGGCCGTGCTCTACCTCCCACGCGCGCAGGCGGGAGATCGCGTCCGCCGTCGAGGAGGCGAGCGGCCCGAACGAACCGGCGTTGAGATAGGCGTGGCGCTCGAGCACCGGAAAGCGAGCGCGCGTGGCGGGCCAGTCGACAGTCATGCGATCTCCACCTCCACCGGCGCATGATCGGACAGAAGGGCGGCGCCGCGCTCTCGCTGCGCGTCGGGCCACCGGCGCAGCGGGCTCGCATCGGCTCCGCGGACGAGGATATGGTCGATGCCCGGGCCCGCCGCCGAGAAGCCCCACTCGGGCCCCGTCAGGTCGCGCAGCGTCTGCGAGCGGGCGGCGGTGACGTTGAAGTCGCCTGCGAGCACCAGGATGTCCTCCGGTTGCGCGAGCGAGGAGGCGAACCAGGCCGCCCGCAGGAGCTCCGCATCCGCCAGGCGCGGGTCGGGCGGGTAGCTGGTGCAGTGCGTGTTCGCAACGAGGAACGTGCGCCCGTCGGCATGAGCAAGACGCGCGGCCTGGACGATCCGGCGCTCCTTCGCCCAGGCGAGGCGCGCGACCGCACCGATCCCGAGCGCCAGGGCCTGCGCATCCCGGAAGCGACGGGTGTTGAGGGGAAGCACGCGATGCTCGAGCACGCGCAGCCGCGACGACAGTTGGAGCGCGTTCCCCTGGCCCGCGAATGCGGACCGCAGGACGCCGTGGTGCGCATGCGTGAGGGTTCGACCCAGCCGCGCCGTGATCGGGATCGGGCCGACGACGGGTCGGGCGGCGACGTCGCCGATCGTGAACTCGTGGAGGGCCCAGGCAGGCACCTCCTGCAGGCAGAGGAGATCGGGGTCGTCGGCGGTCGCGAGCCGGACCATGTCGTGCAGGAACGCCTGCCGCTGCGGCGGGACGGTATTGCCGTGGAAGAGGTTCCAGCTTCGGACGACCACGCATCTACGCTACTTCGGTGCGCGTCCTGCTCGCCGATCCGCCCGCGTTCACGCCGTGGTACGACCATGAGCTCGCGCGCGCGCTCGGGGCGGCGGGCGCCGATGTGGAGCTCGTGACGTCACGCTTTCGCTTCGGCGACCTCCCACGCCCCGACGGGTACCGGCGGAGCGAGCGGTTCTATCCGTTGTCCGCCCACCTCTTCAAGCGCTCGCGGCTGCGGTTGCCGCTGAAGGCGGTCGAGCACCTCGCGGTGCTCACGGCGCTCGCCCGCGCCACCCCGGACGTCCTGCACGTGCAGTGGCTCGCGCTGCCACAGGCCGACGTGCGGCTTCGCTTCCGCGCGCCCGCTGTCTTCACGGCGCACGATCTCCTGCCCCGCCGCACCGCCTCGCGCCGCGACCTCTGGAAACGGCTGCTCGAACGCTTCGACAGGGTCGTCGTCCACACCGAGCGCGGGCGCGTCGCCCTCTCCGAGCTCGGGGTCGACGCGCGCGTCATCCCCCACCCCGTCTATCCGAGCGCCGCGACGCGCGCGGACGACGGCCGCACGCTGCTCGCGCTCGGCGTCATCCGCTCCTACAAGGGCCTTCCCGACGCGATCGAGGCGACGAGGCGGCTGCCGGACACACGGCTGATCGTCGCCGGCGACCCGGCCATGCCGCTCGACGGGCTGCGCACCGCCGAGCGCGTCGACTGGCGCCTCGGCTACCTCTCGCAGGCGCAGCTCGACGGTGCGCTCTCCGAGTCGACCGTGGCCGTCTTCCCGTACCGGGCCGAGCTCGACCAGTCCGGCGCGCTCCTCCAGGCGCTCGGCGCCGGGGTTCCCGCCGTCGTCTACGACGTGGGCGGGCTGGGCGAGCCGATCATCAGGTTCGGCGCAGGCCGCGTCGTTCCCGCCGGAGACGTCGAAGCGCTGACAGCGGCCGTGGACGAGCTGCTCGGCGACGGCGACGCGCTCACCGCCGCGCGCGCGGGCGCCGAGAAGGCCCGCCGCGAGCTCACCTGGGAGGCTGCGGCGGCGCAGCATCTCGCCCTCTACCGCGAGCTACAGTGATCTTCCGGCGCGCACGGTTCGCCGAGGTGATCGGCCGGCAGCTCGACGTGTTCACACGCGAGCACGAAGACGTGATCAAGGAGGCAGCCGAACGGCTCCGCGTCTACAACGCCGCAGATCGCGACGAGGCCGAGGAGCTCTACGGCGACTACGTCGACGCGGTCGAAACCGGAACGGAGATTCTCGCCGACCTGCGTGACAACTTCGCACAGTCGCTCGAGGAGTCGAACGCCGAGCGGTATCTCGCCGAGTTCAACCGCGCCGTCGCGAAGCGCTTGCCCGAGTTTGCGCTCGAGATCGAGAATCGCTGAGACATTACCGGTGCCCGAAGTGGTGCGCGCGCGGGAGATCGCGTGCGACTTCGGCCTCGTTCGCCGCCTGACGTGCGAGCGGGCCGAGTGAGGCGAGCCCGCTGACGAGCAGGTTCACGTTGCGGCCGTGGCGCTCGAGGCGTCCGCGGGCGAGGAGCAGCGGCTCGCCGCGGACGATCGCGCGGTGCGCCTCGTAGACGTGCGGGGGAAGGATCAGGTTCGCCTGCCCGTGCTCGTCCTCGAGCAGCATGAAGACGACGCCGTTCGCCGTCGACGGCCGCTGCCTCGCGATCGCCATCCCCGCCACCTGGATCAACGCGCCGTGCGGCGTCTCCGGCAGCTCCGAGCTCGTCGCCACCGCGGCCGGAAGGTGCGGACGCAGCAGCTGAAGCGGATGGACGCCGACCGAGAGCGACGTGTGCTTGTAGTCGGCGAGCATCTGCTCCCACGGCGTCTGCGCAGGCAGCTCAGGGATCTCCGCGGTCGGCTCGAGCGGGAGCGCGAGCTGACGGTTGTCGCCCTTGACCGCGTGGCCGCGGGCGGTGACGCCGAGCCGCCAGAGGAGCTGCCGCCGCGGTCCCCACTCGTCGCACGCTCCGGCGGAGACGAGCGCCTCGAGCGCATCCGCCTTGACCGCGGCACGGCGTGCGAGGTCGCCGAGGTCGGCGTACGGCTGCTGCGCCGCAACCGCCTTCGCATCCTCCTCTCCGACCGACTGCACGTAGCCGATCCCGACCCGCACGGCGCCGTCCTCGATCGAGCACTGCGCCTCGGAGCGATTGACGTGCGGCGCGCGCACCTCCACCCCGCGCCGCTGCGCGTCGCGCACGAGCGACGACGGCGGGTAGAAGCCCATCGGCTGCGCGTTCATGAGCGCGCACAGGAACTCGGCCGGGTAGTAGCGCCGCAGCCACGCCGACTGGTACGCGAGCAGTGCGAACGCGGCGGCATGCGACTTGGGGAATCCGAAGCCGGAGAAGCCGACGAGCTTGTCGTAGATCACCTGCGCCGTCTGCTCCGGGATCCCGTTGCCGAGGCAGCCTGCGACGAAACGCGGCCGGTAGGCCTCGATCGCCTCCTCGCTGCGCTTGCGGCTCATCGCGCGTCGCAACCCTTCCGCCTCGCCGACCGAGAAGCCCGCCGACGCCATCGCGACGTCGAGCACCTGGTCCTGGAAGACGACGACGCCGAGGGTGTCGCGCAGCGGCGCGCGTAGCGAGGAGTGCTCGACCGGCGGCTCGAAGCCCGGGTCGAGGCGCTTCGCCTGGCGGTGCTTGATGTACGGGTGCACCGCCTTGCCCTGGATCGGCCCCGGGCGGACGAGCGCAACCTGCACCGTCAGGTCGTCGAGGTTCTCGGGACGGGTCTGGAGCAGGCTCTGCATCTGCGCACGGCTCTCGATCTGGAAGACACCGACCGTGTCCGCCTGCTGGATCTCCGCGTACACGGCTGCATCGGTCAGCGAGATCCGGGAGAGGTCGATCGTCTCGCCGTGCAGCCGGGCGATCCGGTCGACCGCGTCCTCGACGGCGGAGAGCATCCCGAGCCCGAGCAGGTCGATCTTCAGAAAGCCCGCGTCGCTGCAGCTGTCCTTGTCCCACTGGCAGATCTGCCGGCCGGCCATCGCCGCCGGCTGCACGGGGACGAGATCGACCAGCGGGCGTGTGGAGATGACCATCCCGCCCGGGTGCTGGCTGATGTGGCGCGGCAGGCCGGCGATCTCGCGCGTCAGCTCGCGGAAGGCGTCCCAGCGCGGGCCGGTGTGTGATCCCGGCACGCCGGCGAGCTCGTCGGCGACCCGCGTCGCGTCCCAGCCGTCGGTGACGCGCGCGAGCCGCTCGAGCTCCGCGAAGGGGAGCCCGAGCGCCTTCCCGACGTCGCGAATCGCCCCGCGGGACCGATACGTGGAGAAGCTCGCGACGAGCGCCGCATGCTTGGGGCCGTAGCGCTCGGTGACGCGGACGATCAGCTTCTCGCGGATCTCGCGCGGGAAGTCGAGGTCGATGTCGGGCACCGCGACCATCTCCTCGTTGATGAACCGCCCGAGCGAGAGGCCGGCCGCGACCGGGTCGACGTGCGAGAGGCCCGTCAGGTAGCAGACGATCGAGCCGACGCTCGAGCCGCGGCCGCGGCCCGGCGGCAGCGCGTGCCGCGGGCTGCCCGGCCCGCGCACCTCGAGGGCACAGTCGCGCGCGAGCTCGAGCACCTCCCAGTGGAGCAGGAAGAACCCGGAGAGGCCGAGCCGTGCGATCAGCGCCAGCTCGTCGCACAACCGTTCACGCGCTTTCGCGCGAACGGTTCTGCCGGCGGATCGGTAGCGATCGGCAAATCTCGTCTGGCAGATCCTCTCGAGCTGCCGATCTGCCGGGTCGACGCCGTCGGAGAAGTCCGGGTAGCGATACCCGAGCTCCTGCGTGAGGTCGAATTCGCAGCGCTCGGCGACCTCACGCGTGCGCAGAGCAGCGTCGCGCGGCAGCCGCTCGAGCATCTCCGCGGGGGCCGCGAGCACCGACTCGTGGTTGCCGCGCCGCTCGCGCTCGCAGCCGTCGAGCGACGTCCGGCAGCGGATCGCGACGAGGACGTCCTGCAGCCGCGCGCGGCGCGCGTGGTGGGCATGGACGTCGCCGGTGGCCACGGTCGGCACGCGCAACCGTTCGGCGAGCTCCTCGAGCTGCGCGTTCCGCCGCGCGTCGCCTCGTTCGTAGGGACGCTGCAACTCGACGTAGAACGCGCCGCGGAAGGCCTGCGCCAAACGGGCCGCTGCGCCAACGTCGAGCACACCGAGGCCCTGCCGCGCGCAGCCGGAGAGCGCCACGAGGCCGTCTGCGTGCTCGGCGAGCATGTCGACGGTGGTCTCCGCGGGCAGCAGGTCGCGCTCACGGCCCGGCAGGCGCGTGCCCGCATGTGCGGCCGTGAGGATGCGGCAGAGGTTCGAGTAGCCCCGCTGGGTCTCGCAGAGCAGCGTCACGTGCGCGGCAGTTCCCGCTC
>JALYLO010000367.1 GCA_030774175.1 Actinomycetota bacterium | reverse complement strand
CTCGACCGGGGCGAACTGCTGTTCCTCGAGCCGGTGCAGGAGGTCAAGGACCGCTACGACGCCGAGACGCTCGAGGAGGCGTTCTTCGCCGCCACGGGCCGCACGTTCGAGGACGAGAAATCCGAAGAGGACGAGGAGAGGGAGGTGTTTGCGTAATGGCCACCGTCGATACGACGTTCAGCCGCAGGCGCGTGCTCCGTAACGAGCTGATCGGGCTCTACGGCGTCGTCGAGCGCAACCTGTACCTGACGAAGCGCTACTTCCTTTGGGACATCGCGTTCCTGCTCTGGACGATCGCCAACACGCTGACGATCGTGTTCATCTCGCGCGGCGTCGATCTGACCCCGGCCGCGCGAAACGAGCTCGCCACGAGACTCCTCGTCGGCGGTGTCATCTGGGCGTTCCTCGGGATCATCTTCGAGATCGTCACCGAGACGGTCGCGTGGGAGCGCTGGGAAGGGACGATCGAGTACACGTTCATGGCGCCGGTCTCGCGGCCGGTGCACTTGATCGGCATGGGCGTCTACGCGGTGCTCTACGGCCTCGTGCGCGCGGCCGCGATCTTCGTCGCCGTCGTCGCGTTCATCGGCATCCACTTGCCGCACGCCAACTACGGGGCCGCGATCGCGCTGCTCGCGATCGCGTCGATCTCGTTCATCGGCGTCGGGATGATGACCGCGGTCCTGCCGCTGATCTCGCCGGAGAAGGGCACCCAGCTCGGTTTCGTCGCGCAGGGGCTGATGCTCGTCGTCTCGGGCGTCTACTACCCGGTCAGCGTGCTGCCGTCGTGGATGCAGTGGATCGCGAAGATCTCGCCCGCCACCTATGCTCTGCGCGGGAACCGCGACCAGATCCTGCATGGCGCCGGCCTGCGTTTCGCCGACGTGTGGCCGCTGCTCGTGATCGGCACGCTGTCGATCCCGATCGGGCTCGTCGTCTTCCGGGCGGGCGAGCGCTACGCGAAGCAGCACGGGAAGCTCAAGCGGTCGGGATGATCCGCCTCGTCGAGACTCCGGTGGACTTCGAGACGTGCGCCGCGATCTATGCGGACGTCGAACCGGAGCAGCGCGTGACGGCAGAGCAGCTCGCGACCGCGGATGGCGTGAGCCTCCTCAGCGGCGACGACGGCATGGCGTATGTCACACGCTCGTCGGTCACGAGCGCCGCCTTCGCGATGGTGCGCGTTCGGCCGTCGGCGCGGCGGCGCGGAGTCGGGTCGGCGCTGCTCGCTGCCGTCGGCGAGCATGCGCGTGCACTCGACCGCCACCTGTCGACAAGGGCAAGGTGCTCACCTACCAGGGCCCGCTGCCGTGACGCGTCTGCCGGCGCTCCGCCTTTATTACGGGCTCGAGTTCTTCCTCTCGATGCCGACCTGGATCGTCATCTCCGTCTACATCGTTCGCGGTCTCCATCTGTCTCCGCTGCAGCTCGTCCTGATGGGCACGGCGATGGAGGCGGCGGTCTTCGCCTTCGAGGTGCCGACCGGCGTCGTGGCCGACACCTACAGCCGTCGCCTCTCGCTGGTCATCGGCTTCGTCGGCATGGGTCTCGCGTGGATGCTCGTCGGCATCGTCTCGTCGCCGCTGCTCGTGATCGTCCTCTGGGCGATCTGGGGGATCTCGTACACCTTCACGAGCGGCGCGTACCAGGCCTGGCTCGCCGACGAGGTCGGCGTCGACGCGCTTGGCCCCGCTCTGCTTCGGGGTGCGCGCATCGGCTTCGCAGGGTCGCTCGTCGGCCTCGTCGCGCTCGTCGGCCTGAGCATCGTTTCGCTGCGCGTATCGGTGATCGCCGGCGGTGCGATCACCCTTGCGTGCGGTGTCGTTGCCGCGTTCGCGATGCCCGAGACAGGCTTCAGCCGTCGGCCTCGGTCGGAGCGGGCTGCGCCGTGGGCAGAGCTTGCTGCCACTGCCGCAGCGGGCGCACGGTTCGTCCGCGCACGCACGCTGATCCTCCTGTTGATCGCGAGCGAGGTGTTCGCCGGGATGTCGAGTGAGGCGTACGACCGCCTCAGGGACGCGCACGTGCTGCGCGACATCGGCCTGCCGTCGCGGATCTCGCTCGCCCCGGCGGTGTGGTTCGGGATCGTTGCCGCGGTCGCGATGCTCTTCGGGTTCGCAGCCGTCGGAGTGCTCCTGCGGCGAGTCGAGCGTCGCGGGACGCGGGAGGTTGCCCGCGCACTGGTCGCCCTGCTCGCGGTGGTCTTCGTGGCCGAGCTCCTGTTCGCGCGCGTGGGCGCCTTCGGGCTCGCGCTCGCGGCAATGCTGGTCGTCTCTTTGGCGCGTTCGTTGCTCGGCCCGGTCTACATGATCTGGCTCAACCAGCAGATCACGGACTCGTCGGTCCGCGCAACCGTTATCTCGATCTCCGGCCAGGCCGACGCGATCGGGCAGGCGGCGGGCGGCCCGGCGCTGGGCGCGATCGGCAATGCCTGGGGGATCAGAGCGGCGCTGACGGCTGGGGCGCTCGTCTTGCTGCCGGCCCTCGGCTTCTACGGCCGCGCCCTGGGGCACGACGGTCGCGAGCCCGAGCTCGAGGCGCTGCCCGCGCCCTCGCCGGTCGCGGGGTGATAGGCTCGGGCTCGATTTGAGGCGACGCTGCCTCAGGCGCCCTGCCGGGGCTCCTGGGGCTTTTTCTTTTTCCGGAGAGGAGCACGAGCACATGACGATGATCCAGAGCAAGGACCGGGCGACCTCCGATCCCGAGGCGCGTAAGGACGTCATCAACCAGATGAAGAAGGAGGGCGTCGAGTACGTCCTCTTCTGGTTCACCGACATCGAAGGCCACCTGAAGAGCTTCGCGATCACGCCGGGCGAGCTCGAGGGCGCGCTCGACGACGGGATGGGATTCGACGGCTCGTCGATCACAGGCTTCAACGCGATCGAGGAGTCAGACATGGTCGCGATCCCGGACCCGTCGACGTACCGTCTGATGCCGACACGCGACGGCGAGGCCAGAGTCGGACGGATGATCTGCGACGTCGTCAAGCCGGACGGCGAGCCGTACGAGGGCGATCCCCGCTTCGTGCTCCGCCGCGCGCTCGAACGTATGCAGTCGATGGGATTCGACACGTTCAACATCGGGCCCGAGCTCGAGTACTTCCTCTTCCGCGACAACAAGTCGACGGAGACGCTCGACGAGGGCGGCTACTTCGCGATGACCGCGCTCGATGCCGCCACCGAGCTGCGAAACGAGACGATCAACGCGCTCGAGCACATGGGGATCGGGATCGAGTACCACCATCACGAGGTCGCCCCATCGCAGCACGAGATCGACATGCGCTATTCCTCGGCCCTCGACATGGCCGATCAGACGATTACGTATCGCCTGATCGTCAAGGAGGTCGCGGCGAAGAACGGCGTCTACGCAACGTTCATGCCGAAGCCGCTCTTCGGTGAGAACGGCTCGGGAATGCACACGCACATGTCGCTTTTCAAGGATGGCCGCAACCAGTTCTTCGATGGGAGCGACCAGTACAACCTCTCCGACGTCGGCAAGCAGTTCATCGCCGGCCTGCTCCGTCACGCGCGTGAGCTGGCGCCGATCTTCGCCCAGTGGGTGAACTCCTACAAGCGCCTCGTGCCGGGGTTCGAGGCGCCGGTCTACGTCGCTTGGTCGCAGCGCAACCGCTCGGCGTTGATCCGGATCCCGCTCTACAAGCCCGGTTCGGAGCACGCGACACGCGCGGAGATCCGCTGCCCCGACCCGGCCTGCAACCCGTACCTCACGTTTGCGACCCTGCTGCACGCGGGCCTCGAGGGAATCGAGAAGGGCTACGAGCTCGAGCCGCCGATGGAGAGGAATCTGTACCACCTGACGGCCGAGGAGCGCCGCGAGCAGGGCATCGTCTCGCTGCCGGAGACGCTCGGCGAGGCGATCGACGAGCTGGCCGCGTCCGAGCTGATGCGGCGCGCGCTCGGCGACCACATCTACGGCGCGTACGTGAAGCTGAAGCGCAAGGAGTGGGACGAGTACCGCGTCCAGCTGACCCAGTGGGAGCTCGACCGCTACCTGGGCGTTCTGTAGCCGCGGAGGTGCCCGGCGCTCCGGTGTCGGGCACCTTTCCGCAGTCCTCGAGGTCGGTGTTTTCGAAGGCGGTGTCTTCGAAGTCGGTGCCTTCGAAACCGATGTCTCGAGGTCGGCCTAGAGGAAGGTGCGGATCGACTCGCGCTCGACGCGCAGGCCGATCACCCTGGTGCCGTCGTCGATCTGCTCGATCGAGTCGGCAGGAACGATCCGGCGGCGGCGTGCGAAGAAGCCAGAGCGAACCGAGAGTGCGTCGGGCGTCTCGGGCGAGGTGCCGTACATCGGGCACTCCACCGTGCCGACCACGCGGCCCCGTGCGTCTGCGACGAGGAAGCCGGCGGTGCGGCGGAGATCGATTGCGAGAGCACTCATTGGTGTGAACCTATTCCTCGTTTGCGAGGAAACTCCCCCTCTTGTAGTAAACGTTTTGTTAGCCCCACTTCGCCGTAAGCCACTCGACGCTGCTCAACCGGGCGAGCGTACGCTTGGCGCCGGATGGAACCACGCGAGCGGCACCTGAGGCTGCTGACCGAGACGATCGAGGCGGTCAATTCGACCCTCGACCTGCAGGAGGTGCTCGTCCTCGTCGCGACGAAGGTCGCCGACGCGCTCGAGGCGGACGCCTGTTTCGTCTACCTCTACGACGAGCGCGCCGATGAGCTCGTGCTGCGCGCGACGCGCGGAACGCGCATCGACGAGATGTCGCGCCGGCCACGGATGCGTCCCGGCGAGGGGATCACCGGCTCGGCTGCGGCGGCGCGGGCCCCGGTGATGCTTGCGTCGCAGGCGCATCTCGATCCGCGCTTCAAGAACTTCCCGAACCTGCCCGAGGACGAGTACGAGTCGATTCTCGCGGTACCGATCCTCACGCGCGACGGGGCGCTCGAAGGGGCGCTCAACCTTCGCACCCGCGAACCACGAGCGTTCTCGGAGGACGAGGTCGACCTGTTGCTGGCGATCGCCGCGCAGGTCGCGCAGTCGATCGAGCACGCGAAGTTGTATGCGGAGGCGCAGCGCCGCGTGCACGAGCTCGAGGCGCTCGCGCGCATCTCGGAGGCGGTCTCCGAGTCGCTCTACCTGGAGGAGTCGCTCGAGGCGATCGTGAAGGCGACGATGGATGCGCTCTCGGCAACCGGTGCCGCGCTCGTGCTCGAAGACGGCCGCATCGCCTGGCCGGAGGGCGCCCCCGACGCGCATGCGATCCGCCAGCCGCTCCGGTGGCGCGGCCGCGAGATCGGCGAGCTCGTCGCCGACCGCGCGACGGCGTTCACCGAAGCCGATCGAGAGCTTCTCTCCTCGATCGCGACTCACGCGGCCGTCGCCCTCGAGCACGGTCGCGCGGTGATGCGGGGCGTGCTCGCCCAAGAGATCCACCACCGTGTGAAGAACAACCTCCAGACGGTGGCATCGCTCCTGCGGCTGCAGGCGCGCTCGACCGATCGAGTCGACCCGCGCGAAGCACTCGAGCACTCTGTGAATCGCATCCTCGCGATCGCAGCCGTGCACGAGCTGCTGACCGAGCGGCGCGACGAAGACGTGGAGCTCGCCGACCTGATCGACCGACTGCGCGCGATGCTCGTGCAGGGCGTGGGCGCGGGGAAGACCGTGACCTCCCGTCTCGAACCGGTGTCGCTCCCGGGCGCCCGTGCGACGGCGCTCGCGCTCGTCTTCGCCGAGCTGCTGCAGAACGCCCTCCAGCACGGCGGCGACCGTGTCCGCGTCGAGCTGGAGCGGCGCAACGGCGACGTCGTGCTGGCGATCGCCGACGACGGGACCGGGGTTCCCGAGGAGGTCGCGAGCGGGACCGGGCTCTCGATCGTGCGCGCGCTCGTGCACGACGAGCTGCGCGGGACGCTCGACCTGCGCGCCGGCGGCGGGACGCGGGCGGAGGTCGTGTTTCCGGCGTAAGCGCCTCGAGTACAACTCCGAGAACTGCGTCATCTCGGTGAGCGTCAGCGACTACGACCGAGCGCTCGCGTGGTACCGCGACATCCTCGGCTTCGAGCTCGCCTACGAGCTGAAGCAGTACGGCTGGTGCGAGTTGAAGACGCCGTTCGGCTTCAACATCGGACTCGGCCAGGCCGAGACGGTTGCGCAGGGCAACGTCACGCCTTCGGCGTTCACGACATCGACGCCTCGCTCGCCCACCTGCGCGAGCACGGCGTGAAGGCCGACGACTGGCACGAGATCCCCGGCATGGTGCGGCTGGCGACGTTCTACGACCCGGACGGCACACCTCAGCGACGACGAGTCCATCCGCCGCTTCGAGCCACGCGCGACCCCCGAGCACGACTCGCATGATCCGCTCGTCTGGGCGCTCGACACCGAGCACGTGCCGTCGTACTGGTTCCCTCGCGAGTGCCGCGCGGCACCTTCTGGGTGACCGGGTCCACGAGCGATGAGGACGTGGATCGGTCCTCGCCGGCGAGCGCAGCAGTCGCTTGCACGCGATCGAGTCCGGGTGGCTGGGCGTCGTGCGCGACGCGCATGTTCGCCTATCGGCTGCCCTCGGAGACGTTCGAACCGTACGGCCGGGCGGCCGGTTACTGGGTCTCGCGCCGGCCGGTGCAGCCGGCGGAGCTGATCGAG
This sequence comes from Actinomycetota bacterium, assembly GCA_030774175.1. The sequence continues at coordinate 3,100 of JALYLO010000367.1, read as the reverse complement.
CTCGGCGACCTGCTCGACCGCCATGCCGCTGCCGGAATCGAGCTGCGGATCGTCCCGCGCCTGCCGCCGCTCTGGGAGCGCGTGGTCGCCTCGACGCTCGAGCTCAGCGGCATCCGCCTGCGCAATCTCGGCACGCGCTGAGTCGTCGCCTGCCGTCGCGCTGCCGGAGCCGCGCGCAGCGGCGTCCGAATCGCGCCGCCGCGGTCGCGACCTGTCCTCTTCCACCACACCGCCGCGGCCGGCTGCGTGAGGCGTCCGAAGCGTACGAGCGCAGAACCCCAACGCGACCAGAAGTTCCACTTTCTTTCGACTCTCGCTCGTGGTCCGCGAGGGTGGCTGCCACCAGCCGTGTCTGATCTGGCCGCGCTCTGGGCGGGGGGCGCTGTGGGACGTGAACGTGACGGGAGCGTCACGGAACCGGGGCGGCGGCGGCGGACTGCGCCGCAGCGCGGGACCTACTCGGGAGTCTGGTCGTCGAACGTGAAGTGGAAGTGGTCGTCGTGCCCCTGCACGCCGAGGACCTGGTCCGAGAGGACCTCCGCCGCGCCTTCGTCGAGATAAACCGTGGCCCCGTCGCGCTCCACGACCGCGTCGCCGTCCACGGGCTCGCCGGCGTCGGCGATCGAGATCTCGACCTTGCCATCCACCTCCTCGGCGGTGATCCGCACCGCCCCGATCTGCCCGAGCACCTCCACGGCGTCTTCGCCGATCTCCAGCATCGTGCGAGTCTATGCCGGATGCGCATCCTGATCGCCGAAGACGAGACCATCATCCGCCTCGACCTGCGCGACCTCCTCGAGCGCTCCGGGCACGATGTCGTCGCCGAAGCCCGGGACGGCGAAGAGGCTGTGGCGCTCGCCCTCGAGCACGCGCCCGAGCTCGCGATCCTGGACGTGAAGATGCCGCGCCTCGACGGGATCGAGGCTGCGAAGCGGATCCTCGAGGAGCGGCCGATCCCGATCGTGATGCTGACCGCCTACGGCCAGGAGGAGCTCGTGAACCGGGCGGTCGAGGCGGGCGTGTTCGGCTACCTCGTCAAACCGTTCCGCGAGCAGGATCTCGGCCCCGCGATCGCAACCGCACGCGCCCGCCATGAGGAGCTCGCCGCCGTGCGGGAGCAGGCGGAGTCGCTCGCCGACGCGCTCGCGGCGCGCAAGGCGATCGAGCGGGCGAAGGGACTGCTGATGGAGAAGGAGGGCCTCACGGAGGCGGACGCGTTCGCCCGCCTGCGCAAGGCGAGTCAGGTTTCCGGCAGGCCGCTGCGGGTGATCGCGGAGGCCGTGCTCGCTACATTCGACGCCTCATGAGCGAGACGCTGACACCACCGAGGGAGCAGGCCCGCCGCGGAACGGGCGCGGGGATCGGCGACGTCTTGCGGGTGATCGTGCTCAACGACAACCACAACACCTTCGAAGGCGTCGCGTTCGCGCTCGCCCAGACGATCCCGGGCGTCGACTATGACAAGGGCATGGCACTGGCCACGAAGATCCACAACACCGGCCAGGCGATCGTCTGGTCGGGACACCGGGAGCTCGCGGAGCTCTACCACGCGCAACTCGAGGGGTACGGCCTGACCCTGGCGCCGCTCGAGCGATGACGCATCCGAACGCCCAGCTCCTCGAGCGCGCGTTCGGCGCGTTCGGCCGCGACCCGATCGTCGTTGCGCGCTCGCTCTCCGACGACGTCGTCTGGCGTGTGCCCGGCGCGAACGCGATGAGCGGCGAGTACCGTGGCCGCGACGAGGTTTTGAGGTTCCTCCGCCAGACACTGGTGCTGACCGATCAGACGTATCGCACCAAACTCGAGTACGTCGTTGCGGACGACGAGCGGGCAGTTGCCGTCTACCGCGCGCGGGGCGAGCGCGAAGGACAGGCACTCGATATCCAGCAGGCGCTCTTCTGCGAGGTGCGCGACGACCGCCTCGCCGACGTGACGGCCGTGCCGTTCGACTTCGCTGCGTTCGAGCGCTTCTGGGCGTGAAAGTCGGTGTCCAGCTCCCGGAGGTGGAGCGCGAGGTGCGCTGGCCCGAGCTTGCGGCGATGGCGCGGGCGGCCGAGGAGTGCGGCTTCGACTCGATCTGGGTCGGCGATCACCTGCTCTACCGCGGCGACGGTCGTCCCGAGCGGGGGCCGTGGGACTGCTGGACGACGCTCGCCGGGCTCGCGGGGGCCACCGAGCGCGTCGAGCTCGGCCCGCTCGTGGCGTGTACCGCATTCCGGCCGCCCGGGATTTTTGCGCGCACTGCCGCCGGGGTCGACGAGCTGAGCGGCGGGCGCCTCCGCGTCGCGCTCGGCGCGGGCTGGAACGAGGAGGAGTTCCGCGCGTTCGGCCTCCCGTTCGACCACCACGTCTCACGCTTCGAAGAGGCGTTCACCATCATTCGCAGCCTGCTCGCCGGCGAGCGCGTGACGTTCGAAGGCCGCTTCCACTCGGTCGAGGACGCGTTGCTGCTGCCGCCTCCCGCGCGCCGGCCCAAGCTGATGATCGGAGCCAATGCGCCGCGGATGCTCTCGATCACGCTGCCGTACGTGGACTCGTGGAACACGTGGTACACGCACTACGGGAACACCGCAGCGGGGTTTGCGCGACACAACGCCGAGATCTCCGCCGCGGCCGAGCACGCCGGTCGTGACCCGGCCGAGATCGAACGGAGCGCCTGCGTGCTCGTGGGGGTGGACGGCGCGGGCGAGCGGCCGCGCGATGTCGAGGCGGTGCCGGCGGCCCTGCTGGCCGAGCACCTGCGCGCGCTGGCGGACGCCGGCGCCGACGAGGCGATCCTCGTCCTCGATCCGATCACGGAAGCGTCGATCCGCAGGGTTGCGCCGGCCGCGACCTGATCTCGGTCAGCTCCGTTCGTCTCGCAGGAGTCCCCAGAGCAGCAGGTCGACGCGGCGCCCGCGCTCGAGGTTGCGCTTGCGCATCGTTCCTTCGAAGACGTAGCCGAACTTCTCGGCGATGCGCGGAACGGCTCCGTTCTCCGGCAGCGCGGTCAGCTCCATCCGTTCGAGCGCGAGCTCGTCGAACGCCCAGTCGAGCACCAGTCCCAGGGCGCGCGACAGCACACCCCGTCCGCGTGCCTCCCGCGTCAGCCAGAAGCCGG
>JALYLO010000366.1 GCA_030774175.1 Actinomycetota bacterium | reverse complement strand
CCGACGCCGACGCCGACGCCGACGCCTGCACCGGCGCCTGCTCCCGCGCCTCAGCCGGAGCCCGCGCCGAATCCGACGCCCACACCGCCGCAGGCCTCGTCCACCCGGCCGGGTTGGGGATACGGCGATTCGAACCACGAGCACACGGGCCCGCCCAGTCGCGATGCGGGATCAGCACACCACTGAGGTACCGCCGGGGCTGGAACCGGCTCGGCGCGGCCTCCTGCGCAAGCCGAGGGTCGGCGGTGTGGACATCCTCAGCCGTCGCCTGCGCGAGGAGTTCATGCGCAATACACGCGCCGGCGAGAGTGCCCGCTTCTGCCTACGAGGCGAGCTCGGTCATGCCCTCGTCTGTTTCGACGACCGCATCCTGATCTTGAAGCGTGGCTATCACGCCGGCACGACGTTCGGGGCTATGGCGGCCACCATCTTCTATCGCGACGTGACGGGGATCCAGGTTCGAATGCATCTCCTCGCGGGTTGGATCGAGATCTCCTCCCCGAGCTTCCAAGGTGGCGGGCACCAGCGGACGCGCCGCCAACGGGCGACCGACCGGGACGTCTTCAAGCTGCCGAATTGCGTGCCGATTCACCGCCGCCACCTGCCGGTCTACCAGGGAGCTCTCGCCGAGCTGCGCCGTCTGGTCGCCGACGGCAAGCTCGAGCACGACCATGGAGGAGTGGTCGATCAGCTCGAGCGCCTGGCGGCCCTCCGGAACCAGGGGGCGGTGGACGAGCACGAGTTCTCGCTCGCGAAGTCGCGGATTCTCCGCGGGGCGTCTGAATCGGCGACGCTGCTCGGACAACGTCGCGATCGTCGTCAGATCGACGAGCTGCCGCTCCTGCGCGAAGGATCGTCGGGCACCGGCCTGTAACCGGCGGAGCTCACCTGGCCGCCGGCGCCGCCCCGGGTCAGGAACGAGCAGTGACGGGGGTCGATCCGTCGCTCGCCCACTGGAACGACGCCCCCCAGAGGACGCACCGCGAGATTTCCGACCTGCTTCGGCATGCGGAGGAGCTCGCCATGATCGAGCTCAGCTCGCGTTTGTTCGAGCTCCACTGACCGCGCCCGCTCCGGAGGTGGCGGCGCGCAGGCGCAGGACCTGCTCGCCGGGGAACCGCGCCGCAAGCTCGGCGGCGCACGCTTCGGCGTCGTCATCCCGCGCCCATGCGATCACCGTGGGGCCCGAGCCCGAGAGCGTCGCACCGAGCGCGCCGGCCGGCAGCCTCGACTTGATCGCGGCGAGGAGCGGGGCGCTCGCTGCGCGGAACGGCTCGTGCAGGCGGTCGTCGAGCGCGGCCGCGAACAGCTCCGTGGACCCGCTCGCGAGCGCGGCCCCGAGCAGCGTCGCGCGGCCGGCCGAGAACGCGGCGTCTGCGTGCGAGACGCTGGCGGGCAGCGCCGATCTCGAGGCGGCGGTCGAGACCGTCGTCTCCGGGATGACCGCGATCGCGACCGCCGGTGGCCGGTCGGCCACCCGGAGGATCCGCGAATCCCAGGTCACGCAGGCGCCGCCCGCGAGGGTGGCGGCCAGGTTGTCGCCGTGACCCTCGAGCTCGAGCCCGTGCCTGAAGAGCTCCTCGGGATCGGCCCGCCCGTGCTCGAGCAAGGACGCGGCGACGAGCCCGAGCGCGATCACGGCCGCACTCGAGCCGAGCCCCCGCTCGCGCGGGATTCGACTCGTCCACCGGAAGCTCCGACCCTCGACGGGTGCCATCCGCGCGAAGGCACGGACGCCGAGATGCTCGAGGTCGGGTGCGTCGCCGCCGGCACTCACCTCGAGCTCGTTCCAGAGGTCGAGTGCAACCGCGGCGCAGTCGAATCCCGACCCGAGGTTTGCCGTGCTCGCGGGCGCACGGACGCGCAGCGGCTCAGGCGACCGCGGCGATCGCATCCGGATCGGGGTCGACCGCGAGCGGCGGCGGCGTCAGCCGCACCGCCGTCTCCGGATCCTTCAAGCCGTGGCCGGTGATCACACAGACCACTCGCGTCCCCGGCTCGAGACCGGCGTGAGCAAGCCCTGCGACGCCGGCCGCGGAGGCCGGCTCGCAGAAGACACCTTCCTCCTGTGCGAGCGCCCGCCAGGCGTCGAAGATGGCGTCGTCG
>JALYLO010000365.1 GCA_030774175.1 Actinomycetota bacterium | reverse complement strand
TACGCCTTCGCCTCGTACTTGGTGAGGCCGAGGCGGGTGAGTTGTTCGACGTGTCCCTGACCGTTTTCCACGGCTCCATCGTAGGGATGGCACCGGCTTTAGCGCCGCTCGAGCGTCCGAACCTCGCGCACGGCGAGTACCGGCAGTGTCGCCGCGTAGAGCAGACCAGCGGCACAGAACAGCGCAGTGCGCGTACCGACAACTTCCGCGAGAGGGCCTACGACGGCAACGCCGATGGGGATCAGGACGAAGGACCCGAGCGCATCGTACGAGTAGACGCGTGAGAGCTTCGCGGGAGGGATCTCTTGCTGCATCGTCGTGTCCCACAACACGCCGAACGTCTCGATGCCGACGCCGCTCACGAGCGCGCATGCCGCGATCGCCAACAGTGGGAGCGGAATGCCGAGAGCGATCAGAGAAGGCCCTTCGGCCAGAACCGCCAGCGTGGCGACGAACAGCATCCGCCGCGGTCGGAACCGCAATGCGAGCAGGCCTCCGGCAACGAAGCCGACGTTTTGAGCGGCAAGCACGATCCCCCAGGGGCCTGCGCCGCCGAGATCCTGTTGCGCCACGACGGGCCGAGGACGTTGAACGCGCCGGTCAGCGCGGCGTTGACGACCGAGAACTGCAGGACGATCGTCCAGAGCCACGTCCGCCCGCGGAACTCGAGCCAGCCCTCGCGGAGATCATCGAGGAAGCTCGCGGCCTCGAGTCGCCCGGGGGGCAGGCGCAACGCTCCGATGAACACAGCGGCGAGGCCGAAGGTCGCAGCATCGAATGCGATCGCCCAGCCGGAGCCGATCGCCGCGACGAGGAACCCACCGAATGCCGAGCCTCCGATCAGAGCAACGTTGAGAGCGAGTCGCAGCAACGCGTTCGCTTGCTGCCGCACGTCCTCGGACACGACCTGCGGAATCACGCCTTGCGACGCTGGGAAGAAAAACGCCGACGAGGCACCGTTCAGCGCGGCGAGCGCGACGAGATGCCAGATCCGCGCATGGTGAGTAAGGAGCAGCAGCGCGATCGCCCCTTGGCTTGCCCCGCTGAGGATGCTCGAGACGACCATGACCTGATGCCTTGGCAGGCGTCGGCCCAGATCCCACCAACGAGCAAGAAGACGACCTGCGGCAGCGACCGTGCTGCGAGCACGAAACCGAGGTCGGCCTTCGATCCCGTGAGGTCGAGCACGGCGAATGCGAGCGCGATCGTTGCGATGCCGTTGCCGAGGAAGGAGACAGATCGTCCGAGGAACAGCAGCCGAAACTGCCGCTCGCGAAGTGGTCCGAGCCTGCTCAGTCTCGGGGCGGCCAGGGAGTCGCGCCTTCCCAGCCGTACCAGCCGACGGGCTCGATCACCGCGCTGATCCGCGCGCGCAGCCGATTCTGGAACTGGCGGCGCGTGTAACGCAGGCACAGCCGATCGATGTCCTTGAACTCCGGGTCGTCCCGGATCTCGACGACCCTTCCGAAGATCGTCACCTGCCGGTACCACTCCGCGCCGTCCATCACCGACAGCGAGACACGCGGGTCGCGGCGCATGTGCTTCAGGCGCGCACGCGCGGCGTCCATGTTGACGAGCAAGCGCAGGCCGTCCCAGTCGTACCAGGTGACCGCCGTGTGCGGCGAGCCGTCCTGCCGAAGCGTTGCGATCACGGCGGGATTCGCCTTCCGGAGCAACCGGTCGGCCTCAGGCGGTAGAGGCGGCTTCGGCATCCCGCAACTCTTCCACAGGTGTTCAGGCGGCGAGACGCTTGTCCCAGTAGCGCCTCAAGCCGAGGTACGACTGAACGATCGGCGCCGCGCGCAGATATGCGTCCGCGCCTTCGCCGTCGCTTGCGACGAGGTCTTGGCGGGCCGCCGCGACGAACTCGTCCTCGCTCATTCCATCGTGTACGCGTTTCGCCCAAACGGCCAGGTAGCTCCGCGCGCGTTCCACGTGCTCCGCAACCTGCTCGATGCCCGCGACGACGCCGAAGTGGATCAGCGCGAGCCGTTCCGGCTGGTGAAGCAGGACGTCGTCGAACGTGCGCTCCCAGGCTTCGAGATCGATGTCCGGAGGCGGCGCGTGGGGGAGGACATGCCTTGCGGGCAGGATGCGAACGCCGGTCGCGTCGCCGGCGAGCAGCGTGCCGTCGTCGAGCAGGTAACAAACGTGGTGCGACGCGTGGCCGGGAGCAGGAAACGACTTGACGCCGGCCGCGGTGTCCCAGATCACCTCGACGTTTTCCCGCGGCACGGGGAGGGGCTCGCCGTAAAGCCTGTCGAGCTCGTCGCCGTACAAACGGCGGGCCGAACTGATCAGCCGTGCCGGATCGATTACGTGCGGCGCTCCTATTTCCGAGACATGCACGCGGATGTGCGGATGGGCGCGGACGACGTGACCGGCCGCGCCCGCGTGGTCGAGGTGGATGTGCGAAAGCAATAGGTGCTTGATCTCGCTCAAGTCCACCGCCTCTTGCAGCCGCTCGTAGCAGGTCGCCGGGCCGCAGTCGAAGAGCGCCGGTCCTTCCGGAGTGTCGACGACATACACGCCGATCACGCGTTCGTTACCCAGGTGCAGGAGGTCGATCGGCTCGATTGGCATCGCGGCTTTGTACCAACTACGGGGCCGTCGGCAGGTAGTCGTCCTCGAGGCGCCCGCCGCGCGCGACGTATGAAACGATGGCCCGGTCCGCGAGCCACTCGACAGGAGCCCGGTCGTCGGTGAGCACGCGGCCTTGGAGTCCGGTGGCGCGGACCTGACGTCGGAAAAGCGGCACGAGCGGGTGCAACGGTGTGGGCACCGCGCCGACGCGGTGCACGAGCTCCGCCCTAGTCACCCGAGCGTCGAACGCGAAGAGCAACGTGTTGAAGCGAAGAGCGTCCCACGTCCACGCCTGTCCGAGCTCGGCTCGGACGGTTGCAGCGATCGCTTGCAGGAGACCGCGGTCGCCGGGCACGCGCGAGATGTTGAGCGCGACGGCGCCGCCGGGCGACAGGTGCGTCC